>JABXKB010000208.1 GCA_013375485.1 Promethearchaeota archaeon
CTTAACAATGGCACTGTGATGAACGAATATATCTCCTTCTTCTTCAGTTGCTATAAATCCATAACCTTTACGGTTATTAAACCATTTAACTGTACCTTCGGTCAATTTTAAAACCAATTTTCACATAAATTAAATTTTTTTATCAGTTCATATTGAACTATTGAAGAAAATGAATGATGTTGTAAATATATTATGTATTTCCAATGATTTATTGAAAAATTCATGATGGATTTTAGATCAAAATTAAGATTTTTATTTGATTTTTCTCTTTTTAATGAATTAAATTTAGAAGATAATTTATTTTAATTCAATCTTGAGTAAATCTTCTGCTAATATTGTATTTGGAAAAATTTCTTTAGCTTCTTCTAGTAAAATTAGGGCATCAGATTGGTATCTTGCGGAGATATGGGTTAAGATTAGTTGTTTAGCACCCATTTTTTTTGCGTCATATGCAGCATCAACAGAGGTGGAATGTTTTTTTTCTTTAGCTGTTTCAGTTAGCCTTTTTGAAAATGTAGCTTCATGAATTATAATATCAGAATCTATTCCTAATTTAATTAAAGATTCACTTGGTGCTAAATCTCCTGAATATGTTATTTTTCTACCAGGTCTTTTTGGACCAACAATTCCCTCCTTAACTGGATCAATAATTTGTCCATTGAAGTCAATAATTTGTCCTTCCTGCAACTTTTTCCAAAGGTTACTTTCAGGAATACCTAAATCTCTGGCATGGTCAGGATTGAATTTACCGTATCTTGGTTTTTCAATAAACGCATATGCGAAAGTGATTACAGAATGTTCTACTAAAGCATATTTTATTGAAAAGTATTTAGAATCTAATACAATATTATCATTCATCTTGATTGTGTTCCTTGGTATCTCAGAATCTAATCCATCAAATTCAATTAATTCTTGTGTTTGATGATCGATTTCTATAATCTTAAGAGGATAATTAGCTTTTAATCCAAGAATTTTTTTATGGAGGTACAAATAAAGAAAGAGATTTCGGGGGCCAAATATCATCATTGGTGCAGTTCTGTCATTTAAACTCATTCGGAATAAAAATGGGGGGAGACCAAGGAGATGATCACCGTGAAAATGCGTGATAAAGATCTTCATTGGTTTATTAAATTTTAATCCTGCTTCAGCAAATTTCCGTTGGAAATCTTCTCCACAATCAAAAATAAAAATTTGATTTCTAAATCTTAAAGCAATACTAGAGAGATTGCGTTCTTTAATAGGTGTTGCAGCTGCACTACCCAAAATAATAAGTTCCATTTTAACAAATTTAAATCTTTTTTCGTAACTGAGAGATCTCTAATTTTTGTTCGCTATTTAGTTTTTCCAGATATTCCATCTTATTTTTAAGTTCTCTAAGTCTCAAAGCTAAATTAGGATCTTCTTTCTTAGGTTGAATTTGTGTTTGAATGGTGATACTATCCAATTGACGTTGTAAATCACTAATCTTTTGATCTTTTAATCTTACTTGATTTTCTAATTGTCTATATTTTGTTTTAATTTGAACAGCCTCATTTTTAATTGTTTCAATTTCCCCTTCTTTTGCGTCTAGTTGTTTTTGAAGAAAAATTGCCATCTCTCTTTGCATCTTTAATTTACCTTCTAACTCATTTTGGTTACCACTTAATTCTGGTGTCTTTACTAATTGAGCTTTCCTAACCTGTTCTTGAAGCGATTTTATTTGTAATTTGGCTCTATTTAATTTGTTTTGTAAATCTTCTTTTAATGTTTTAATCATTTGATCAGAGGAGACATCATTTTGTTCAAAATTAGTAACAATTTCGGCTTTTTGTAAAGAAATAACATTGTTATTTAATCCTTCAATTTCTTTATCTTTTGATTTTAGTAATTCATTTAGTTCATTGATTTGTCTTTTTAAATCTCCATCATTCGTAATTTCTTTAAGTTCTTTTTTACTTGCTTTAACTGATTTCTCAAGTTTTTGTTTTAATTCAGTTACTTGTCTCTTAGATTTGTTTAGTTGTTGTTGAAGATCTTCAATTAATTTTTTAGTAATCGAATCACCTTTTTTATCATCAGAAGCAATGCTAAAATCTTTTATTTTTTGATTCAATTCTAAGATTTCTAACTTCAAGTTTTCAATTTCTTCTTCTTTTTCTTTTAATTTTTCGTCAAAATCTTCGTTACCTACTTTGTTAGCTCTTAATTTACTAAGTAATGATTGTTGTTTGTTTATTTTTTCTTGCAAATCTTTTACTAACGCATTTAGTGGTGGTTTACTTCTTAAATCTTCAACTCTAATAACAGATGATTCATTACTTCTGGATTTTATTCGTTCTAATTTTTGTTGAAGTTGTACTTTTTCTTTTCTTAAGAATCCCATATTATTCTTTAATTCTCTAATTTGTCTGTCTTTTTCATCGAGTTCAATAGCCAATTTTGAATCAGTTGCTTTTTCTTTTTTGCTTTTCTTTTTATTGTCTTCATCTGGAATAAGAGCTTCTAATCTCATAATTGTGTCTTCATGTTCTTCAATTCTATCAAGTAGATTATGAATTTCGTTATCTTTTTTGATTAGTTCTGCTTCTAAAACATTGATACGAGCTTTTAACGTATTTTCAGACATTAAGAAGAATCACCATTATATTAGAATAATACAATTTTAAAAATTAAAATTTATCTTATTAAAATCTTTCCCATCTTTTCTCCAAGCAATATTTTAATTAAAAATATTTAGTATATATTAAAATCATTAACAGAAAAATTATTGATTTTCTTAATTAAAGGGAAAAGGCTCAAGAAATTGAAAAATATAAATACACCAAATAAAAACAAAAATAATATAAATGGAATATATAAAGGCGGCAAATAAACTCGATTAAACAAAAATAAAGAATTAATAATCATCCCGAATGCTAAACTTAAGAGTAAAGAGGGGATTAGAACAAAGAGAGATTCTAAAAAAAGAATCTTTTTTAAAGATCTAGTTTTTGAACCAATAGCACGCATAATTAAGAAATCTTTTGCTTTCTCCATTAATCCCGCTTTTTGATAATTATATAAAGAAAAGATAGCAATTATAGAGATTATAAATATCGACAAAATAGGATAAATTGATAAATAACTTAAATAATCTATATTATCCTGAAATGTCTCATCCAATCTTAAGTGAGTGAAATTTTCTCCAATACTCTTAGAAATGTTTTCAAGCGTAATCTTAATTCCATTGTAAGCATCAGAGCTTAGTTTTAACATAACTATGTTAATTTCTCCATCTTTAAGATTTAGTATCTTCCTAGATTCTTCAATACTTATATAAGCTGCCCATCCTGAATAAAAACTATCAATTACTACACCAGAGATATGGAAAATATTGCCAGAAGAAGTTAATTCTATACTTTGATCTAAAGCATATTCGAAAAAGTTATAAGCCAAGCCATCTCCAATAGTTATATTATCATAAGCATCCTCTTTAGTGAAGAATCTTCCTTCGATCTCAAAATTTTGAATTATATTTTCAGGATTAACACCTATAATCGGAATAGTGTTATTTCGATTTTGACCTACAATTGTATACGTATCATCCTCATTGATATGAATTCCAGTAAGTTCTTCGACTTTATAAAAATTTATTAGTCTCTCATCTATTATCTCGATTTCTTCGATGTTATTTAAGTCAACTAAGTCGCTTAAATTAAAAAGGTACTGTGAGTCAATAAAATCAATGCTATTTTCTTCAATTAATAGAGTAGGATCAGAAAACATCTTATACATTAGAGAATAGTTGTATATTACATCTTCATGTCCAATAATCACAATATTTTCACTTTGGGAGTTTTTAATCCATTCTTGAGAGGATAATCTTAGAACTATTGCCCCTAAGCCTAATGTAAAGATCATCAATCCAATTATAGAGAAGATGATTAAATATCTCTTAAATTCGCCTGTTTTTCTTAATGTATTAACAATAGCAATTTTAATGTTAAATCCGATTGATGTTAACCATTTAGGAATAAAGGTTAACTGCTTACCCGCATTGTAATTAAAAGGTATATCCTTTGAGAAACTGTTGATTATTTTTTGTTTACCAATTTTTCTGAGTGTATAACCTGTTATTAGAAAAATTCCAAGTATACATGAAAAAAATAAGATGGGTGTATATACTAAATCGATTACTATTACAACAGGAAAATTAAAAAACTTCATAAATAAAGCAAAAATTCCAAATATTATCAAACCCAAAACTAAACCAAATATAAAACCTATAAAAAATAGGATGTAAGCTTCGAATAAATAAAAACTATATAATTTTCGGGGGAGTGTACCTAAGGATTTCATAATTGCAATATCTTTCTTTTTAGAAATGATTAATGTAGTTGTAACAGCAACGACAATAACAAAGACTAAACAAATGAATAATATCTGAATTAAATTATTAAATTCTTTATAGATTAGATTTATTCCCCCAGAAAAATAAAATTTATTTTGATATGTAGCTTGAGTGAGTATATTTATCCCTAATGAGGAGGTAAAATATATTAAGAACTCTGTGAATGCGATAATTATTATAATAATTATTAAAAATGGATAATTAGAATGTCTTTTCCTGTAAAAATCTTTTAATGCAAAGTCGAATGATGGCATTTTGTCTTTTTTTTCTTAATTTTTATTATTATTGATGATTTCTTTGTTAATTATTTTTCCATCGTCAAATGAAATAATTGTATCGGCTAAATTTATTAAATAATCATCATGAGTAGCAATTATAATGGTTCTGATGCTATTTTTTAAATCTTTAAAAAGATCTCTAATAAATTTGCTAGTCTTCTTGTCTAAATTTGCAGTTGGTTCATCAGCAATAATAATTGGAGGATTATTTGCTAATGCTCTCGCTATCGCTATTCTTTGTTGTTCTCCAGCTGATAATTGAAAAGGAAGATGTTCCCTTCTATCTTTAAGACCCATTTGGATTAATAATTCTAATGCGCGTTTTCTTTGCGCTTTAAATTCTACTCCTGAAAGATTCATAGGAAACATAACGTTTTCCTCAGCAGTAAGAGTACTAATAAGATTATAATTTTGAAATACAAATCCAGAATTTAATAATCTCCAAGTTGAGAGTGATTCTTCTTCCATATCTGAGATTTTGACACCAAAACTGTATATAATTCCACTTTTGGGTGAATCTAATCCTCCTAATAAATTTAATAATGAAGTTTTACCTGCACCACTAGGTCCTTTTATTACTAAAAATTCTCCCGAATATATTGATAAAGATACATCCTCTACTGCTCGTACGATAAAATTTCCAATTTCATAATCTTTAAATATATTTCTAGCCACAATTGCATGGTTTTTATCTATTTCTTCTATAAAATTAGCTTCAATCAATTTTTCATTTTCTTTTTCTAAGTTTTCCTTTATCCGTATCTCAGGAGAATTTTCTTTTTCTGGCATGGCTTAAATAATGATTAATATTATGCAACTTAATTTAGTTCAATATAATATTTATAAAAAACTATTGGAATCTAAGTTAGTTTTTTTCTAATTATTAACATTTATCTTTATTAGAGCGCCTTTTTCTTATTAAAAGACTAATTTCTTTTTATTTAGTGCCATTTCTTTTAACAAGTATTGTTCTATTAAAAAAATTTAAACAAAAATTATAAAAATTTAATTAACTTCTTAAAAATATATTATAGTTTCGAAGATTTTTAAGAAATCATGAGTCTTATTAAATATATAATAAGAAGAATACTTGCTTTTATTCCAGTATTATTTGGAGCAGTTACGTTAATTTTTTTGCTTTCGAGAATTATGCCCGGAGATCCGGTGACTGCATATCTTATACGGATGAATATCTCTAATCCAACTACGTATGAAGAGATGTATGATTATATTAGTCGTGAACTATGGATAGATCGCCCAATTCATATGCAATATGTTAGATATATTAAGGATGTATTTTCAGGGAATTGGGGTTATTCAATTTCTATTTTTAGAGGAGGTGATGTTTGGAACCTTATTATACAGAGATTACCTAGGACCATTGATTTAGCATTGTTTTCTATCTTGATTTCTTCATTTATTGGAATTAAAGCCGGATTATTTTCAGCAAAACATAGAAATAAATTTAGTGACACTTTAGTTAGAGGTTTAGTTCTTTTAGGAGTTTCTATTCCAGCCTTCTATATGGGAATACTAGTTCAATATTATTTTAGTTATAAACTACGTTGGTTTCCAGCAACAGGCTTTAAATCAAGTAACTATGATAATCCTGAGTTTATTACTGGTTTTAGAGTAATAGATTGTTTAATCTCTGGTGAATTTTATCTAATTATTGATTATTTATACCATTTAATATTACCCGTATTTTGTTTAACATTCATCACTTTGGCAGGAATTACACGACATAGTCGATCAAGCATGTTAGAAATATTAGAACAGGATTATATCAGAACAGCTAGAGCAAAAGGATGTGAAGAAAAAGATGTATACCGCATACACGTTTTAAAAAATTCTTTAATTTCTATCATAACAATAATAGGTTTAAATCTAGCTAGTTTATTCTCAGGTGCCATACTTATTGAAATAACTTTTGGCTTAAATGGAATTGGTAAATTATTAATAGAAGCTATTTATTCTTCTGATTATTGGGTCCTAAATGCTGTTGTTTTTGTGATTACGATGATGTTTTTAATTACAACTCTTATTATGGATTTGATATATTCGTTTGTTGATCCAAGAATTAGAATTTAAACTTAATTTTAAATAATTTCTTCTTTCTATATAATTTAAAATCATATTTGTGTTAATTGATCTCAATTCTAACCATTTTTCTTTTCGTTGAACTTTAAATAAGTTAAAATAAATAACAAAAATATTTGTCTTCAGAAAATTATAAATTAAATCAAAGAATCTTTAAATTAAAATAGAGAAAATTAGTATTATTAAGAGAAAATTGATTTTAAGATCACTTGAGTATTAATGAGCTTAATTAAATTCATCATTAAGAGAATAATTGCAATAATACCCGTATTAGCTGGTGTTTTAATTCTTACTTTTTTTCTATCAAGAATGATGCCAGGAGATCCCGTATTAGGATATCTCCGTGGTGCTGGTAATCCGAATTTATATAGATATTATTATCACCAACTTTGGCTTGATCGCCCTATATTTGTACAATTTTTCAAATATATTAGCGACGTTTTTTCTGGAAATTGGGGTTATTCAGTTTCAATTATGATGGGACAAGATGTATGGTCTCTAATTATGCTACGATTACCTCGAACGATTGATATTGCGATTTTTTCAATATTGATTGCTGGATTTTTAGGAATAAAAACTGGCGTACTTTCAGCAAAATATAGAAATAAACCTCAAGATACAATATTAAGATTTGTAGCCCTTATTGGTGTCTCAATACCAGTATTCTACATGGGAGTTATGCTTCAATATTCATTGGGTTATGTAATCCCAATATTTCCAGCAGTTGGATTTAAAAATATTGAATATAGTGATCCCGAATTCATTTCTGGGTTTAGAATTATTGATGCTTTTTTAACTGGAAAAATATATATAATATTTGATTATTTGTACCATTTAATTTTACCTATTTTTTGTTTATCGTTTATAACTCTTGCTGGAATTACAAGGCATACTCGTTCAAGTATGCTGGAGGTTTTAGAACAAGATTTTATTAGAACAGCAAGAGCAAAAGGATGTAAAGAAAAAGATGTTATTCATAAACATGCTTTAAGAAATGCTTTAATTCCTACTACTACGATTATAGGTTTAAGTATGACTGAGTTATTGGCTGGCACTGTTCTTATAGAGTATACTTTTAGTTTAAAAGGTATAGGGCAATTATTAGTCAATGCTATTTTTGTAGCTGACTATTGGGTGATAAACGCTTTAGTATTTATCATATCATTTATTTTTGTATTCATAAATTTAGTTGTAGACCTATTGTATGCAATTTTAGATCCAAGAATAAGATATTAATCTTCAATTTTAATTCAAATTTTTTAAAGCATATTTTTATTCATAAAAAATTCAACTGAGCTAGAATTCAACTAGTCTTGATTTAATAAAACATATCTATTTAAAGAGTCTCATGTAGGATAATTATTTTTATAGTTAGAAGTTAAAATAAGTTTAAATATTAAAGTATCATATTTATATCCTAGAGGGAAGATTGAGAAAATACAAAATAATATCCCCTAATTTCCTAATTAAACACTATGGCACCCTGCTAAGTGGATTATAATGGTAACTAACTAAACTTATTTCCAAAATCTTGGACATTTAAGATTTTGATTTTTTCTCATTCTCCCTCGTTCTCTTTTTTTTATTTTTTTTAATAATTTTACTCTTATGTAGTTTATAATTTCATTAAAATAAGATTTAAAGGAAAAATTTAATTTACTTTCTTAACTATTTGCGATTAATTATAGAAAAAGAAGTAGATTTTAATGGATTTTGAAAAACTTACAGAACTAGTTATTGAATTAGAAGTAGATGATATTGCAGATGCCGTGAAGGAGGCATTAAATGAAGGTAAAGATGCTTTTAATATATT
>JABXKB010000209.1 GCA_013375485.1 Promethearchaeota archaeon
ATACAAAATTCTACTTCTTCTTCAGGTTTTTTAGAAATTTCATCAACCAATTTACATAACAAGAGATTAACAATCTGTTTAGAACGCGCCCTAGTATCTGTATCTGTATATTTTAATTTTCCATATAGATGCTGATTAATTGATATAAAAACTTGTTTTAAGTTGATTGCTTTCTTTAAATCCTTTTTCCTTATTTTATCAGATTTTTCCTCTAAAAAATCAGTAATATTAACAGGCATTTATTATTAACTAGTAGATTTTATGCTTTCTATCAACTTTTACTCTCTATAAATCATTTATAATAAATCAATTTATTATTGTTTTTTATTAATTGAAAATTAAAGTAAATTATGTCTTCGAATAATTTGCAATTTGGGGAATACATCGAATTCACTATTAAAAAACGATTTGGAATCATAACTCTTAATAGAGTTCATAGATCGAATGCTTTTGATATTAAGCAATTTGAAAATTTAAAAAAAGCAGTGGAATTTTGTCAGAATGATGAAAAGATTCGAGGTTTAATTTTAACAAATAACGGAAGTTCTTTTAGCACAGGTGTAGATTTAGGAGCTATTGATGGAAGTAATCATGACGCTGTAAAATACTTAGAAGGAACTGCAGCTACTATTTGTAAATTACTGTATAATGGAAAACCGGCTATTTGTGCAGTTAATGGAAGAGCTATGGGTGAGGGCGTTGTTTTTTCAATATGCTGTGATTATCGAATCGCCAGCAGAGATAGTTTTTTTCAAATGCCAGAAATCTATTCTGGGATATTTACTGGTACCGGATGTTTAGTACTCTTTTCTAGGATAATTGGAATTCCTTGGACGAAAAGAATGTGTATGTTTGCAGAAAAGATTGATTCTCAAAAAGCTCTCGAAATTGGCTTAATAGATCAAATTGTAAATGGTAAGGAAGATTTAATTAAAGATGCATTAGATAAGGCAAAATTTCTATTTACAAAAAACCAAAGTGTTCTAAACGCTATTAAGTTATGCAGTAACCACTTGGCAGATAAGTCCTACCAAAAGGCTTTAGAAATTGAGCAATATGGGTCAGCTTGGTATGAATATAAAGAGAAAGAGAAATATCTTGAAGATTTTAGATTAAAATTTGAGTAATAAAAATTAAACATGAATAGAAATGTCATCAGAAAATACTGAATTTGGAAATTTTATTGAGTTTTCAATAAAAAAAAAGTTTGGAATTATAAAATTGAATCGTGTTCATAGAGGAAACGCAATTACTACTGAAATGGCAGAAGATCTTAATAAAGCAATTGAATTTTGTCAAAATTCAGAAAAAATTAGAGGAATAGTATTAACTGGAAATGGGACATCCTTTACTACTGGAATGGATATAGATGAAATCGATGGGAGCGATCATGTAGCTGTAAAACAATACGAAAAAACAGCAACCTCTATCCAAGAATTTCTATATTATGGAAAACCGGTTATCTGTGCTATTAATGGTAAAACTATGGGGGATGGAGTGGCGTATGCTCTATGTTCTGATTATCGGATTGCAATAAAAGATTGTTATTTTATGATGCCTGAAATAAATATAGGTGTGTTCCCGGGTACAGGTATTATTGTATTAATGTCAAGAGTTATTGGAATCCCTTGGACAAAAAAAATACTTATGTTTGCAGAAAAAATAAGTGCTGAAAAAGCATTAAAAATCGGTTTAATAGACCAAATTGTAGAAAACCAAGAAGAGTTAATGACCATAGCATTGGATAAAGCAAAATTTCTGTTTACAAAAAATCAGACAGTACTGAATGCTATTAAATTGTGTAGTAATCACTTGGCTGATAAATCCTACCAACAGGCTTTAGAAATTGAGCAATATGGGTCAGCTTGGTATGAATTTGAAGATAAAGAGAAATATATTAAGGAATTTAGAAAAAAATTCTATTAAATACATATTTTTATTTTAAAATCTATATATTATTTCTTTTTGATCTGTTTTCTTATCTAAACCCTTACTATTTTTCACCTTAAAGTTTAAATAACCTATTTTAACTAATATCATAAAATTTTTCACATTTTTATCAGAATTAAAATTATCTTGAGAGGGAATCTTAAAGAAAATGTTAAATAAAAAATTAGTTATTGGACTTTTGGGAATTATGCTTGTTTCTTCTTTGATAATTGTAATTACATGGCTCCAGATTGCTAGTATCTCTAACTCCGATTCCAGAATTTCTTACATAAAACATCCAATATTGGGGCCTCCATCAGCTACACATATTTCATATTCAGATATTGATCAAGATGGAGATATTGATCTTCTGAGAACCTCATATCATGATAATATTTTTTGTTGGTGGGAAAATTCGGGTAGTGAGCAATTTACATATCATATTATATCAAATAATTTTGAAGAGGTCCAGAATATAGAAGCTGCTGATATGGATAATGATGGAGATATTGATCTTGTTGGAACAGGAGGTCTATCTAATCCGATAATTTTATTTGAAAATGATGGAAGTCAGACATTTACAGGACATATTCTTATAGACACCTTTAATTTAGTAGTTTGGGTTTCACTTGGTAATATTGATAATGATACGGATATAGATATTGTTGCTTGTGCGAGTGGAGATGATAAGCTTAGTTGGTTTGAAAACCAAGGTAATTTAACATTTACAGAAAGAATAGTTACAACATCCCTTGGTCGGGCATGGGAGGCTTATCCAGTAGACATGGATTATGATGGAGATAAGGATTTGATTGCTTTAGGAACTATACCAGGTGAGATTTGCTGGTTCGAAAATGATGGAACACAGAATTTCCAAAAACATATAGTCTATTCTACATCCGAAATGACTCATGGGGTTGTGGCCACGGATTTCGATTTGGATGGGGATTTAGATATTGCAGGGTGTTCTATAACAGGTGATACTGTAGATTGGTGGGAATCAATAGAAAATTTTCAATATACCCATCATATCATAGATAATAACTTTGATGGGGCAAATTATGTTAATTGTGGGGATATTGATTTGGATGGGGACATTGATCTTCTTGCAAGTGCTTCAGGATGCGATCAATTAGCCTATTGGGAAAATTTAGGTGATAAAGATTTCAGAAAACATATAATTACAACAAATTTTAATGGAGGACGTATATCTCCAGTTGATATCGATAATGATCTTGATATAGATATTATTGGAGTAGCGCGCAATCCTTGGGAATTTGTTTGGTTTGAAAACATTTCTTAAAAAAGGTGAGATTTTATTATAGTTTTATGATGACAAACCGTTATTGAAAATATGAGATAGAAAAAAATTCTCTTGGACTAACATTTTTTTATTCATCTATCTTACTTTTATATACTCAATAATAGAATAAGTGAAAATGGATAATGTCTTGGGATGAATTTAATCAACATCCACATACTATTTGTGGTGTAATCGAAAAATGGGCTGAAGAAAGACCCAATAAGTTTGCATTTATAATATACGACACAGAAAAAGAAGTTACTTATAAGGAATTCAAAGAAGCAATTACAGCAATGGCATTCAAACTTTATAACATGGGATTTAGAAAAGGAGATATATTAGCAACCTCCTTACCTTTCTTATATGAACATATTATATTAGGTTATGCATGTGCTAAGTTAGGTGTTCTGTGGACTCCAATGGATTTAAGACTAAAGCCACCAGAAATTATGAAGAACTTAAATTTATTAAAAACGAAGTGTAAGATGTATTGCCACCTTGGAAAAACTTCAGTTGCTAATTTTGGGATGATTGGAGCAGCAGTAAAAAAGAATACACCTTGGTTAGAATACGTTGTCCAATTTAGTACTCCAGATGATAGGTATCGAACCGGAATACTTCCAGCATATCAAATAGCTGAAGAGGCGAAAAATGAGATAATTGATGCTATGAAAAACCCTGAATCTATGAAAGGATTTTTTGAAGAATGTGCTAAAGTAGGGGAAGATGATCCTATTATAATTATTTTTACAACAGGCTCTACAGGTTGGCCAAAACCAGCTATGTTGACAAATAAAGGAATTACATGTCAAAATATGTGTCTTTCAAAAGGTCTTCAAGCTGAAGAAGTTGATATTATGTTAGTAAATCTTCCACCCTCTCATGTTGGGGGTACTACAGAACAATTTATGACACCAATATTCAAAGGAGGGACATGTGTAGTATTGCATGTTTTTGATCCAGCAAAAACTCTTGATGCAATTCAAAAGTATAAAGTAACAATCATGGGACAAATACCTGCGTTATTTGTGATGGAATGGCGCTTACCAGATTATGATAAATACGATTTGAGCTCACTTAAATATTCTATAGCTGCGGGTCAACCTGTTGACAGACCATTTCTTGAAAAATTGTCGACAATGGCTCCAAACTTTTTTACTGGTTTAGGTTTGACAGAGACCTCAGGATTCTGTTCATATACACCACCAGGTTTATCATTTGAGGAATTTATCAATACACTAGGTTATGATTTTGAGATTTATCCGATAACGATACGAAATCCAATGAATGATGATGGAACTGCCGGTGATGAATTACCCAATGGTGAGATTGGTGAAATTTGCTATAATGGACCACAAACTTTTCTTGGATATTTTGGTAATGAAGATGTAACTAGCAAAACACTATCTTCTGATGGATATTTGTATACTGGAGATATGGGATATGTAGATGAGAAGGGATTACATCTTTCAGGTAGAAGAAAGTTTTTGCTGAAACCTAAAGGTTTTCAGGTGTTTCCCCCTGAAGTAGAGGCGTTTATTGCTGAATTATCGCAGGTTGAATTTATTGGAATCATTGGTGCTAAGCATGAGGTATTTACAGAGGGCATTGTAGTATATATTAAAGTACGAGAAGGAGAAGTTTTAACAGAAAAAGAAGTATATGATCATTGTAAAGGTATGGCTGCTTATAAGAGACCATCTTTAGTTGTATTTTTAGATGAATTTCCATTAAATAGAGTTGCTAAGACAGATTATGTAGTTTTAAAGGAACGTGTAGACCGTGATATCGAAGAAGCTCGAGCCAAAGGGGGATGGGACACGGTATAATTAACATCATCTATATTTTTATTAATTTTTTTAATCTTTTTTGTTACCGCATATTGAAAATATAAATTCGAAATTGCATAACATTAAAATCTAAACTTAGTTTATAACACATAGTTATCTATAGATTACTTACCATAGATATACTACAATTAAGGAAATCAAAAGAAGTTAACAATAAAAAAGAAAAAATTAATCTATACAGCGAAAAGGTGATAAATTTTGCCTAAAGGAGATGATTCAAAAGTTTTTATCGGGAAAAAAAAATCAATGGCCTATGTAATGGCTGCCATGGTTGTTTTGAATGAAAAACCAGTTACTTTATTAGCGCGAGGGCGATCTATTTCTCGAGCTGTAGATGTAGCTGAAATTTTGCTCAATAAGTTTGTTTCTGGTGCGAGTTATGGAGAAATAAAAATCGATACAGAGACAATTACAAATACCGATGGCACTAATAGCAATGTCTCTTCAATAGAGATTGAAATTAATCCGCCAAAGAAGTAAAAAAAGAAAACTCTAATAATATACAGGAGAAAATCAGGAAACTTTCTCGTAACTTTTTTTTTTAAATTTTTTGATAGTTATAATTATTGTTTTGTAAATTTAATCTCATCAACATCAATTACAGCTCGATAACCAACTTTTTGATATATACTATTAGAGATTGGATTACTTAAATCTGTAAATAAGAAACTATATTCATTACCTTCTTCTAAAATAAGTCTACTTAATTTGGCAACGCATTCAGTTGCATATCCTTTTCTCCTTAATGGTGGTGGTGTGTAAACTAAATTGATCCCGGTTCCATTAAGAGTTTTACCTGATTTCCTTGCCATCGAAACTGGCTCATTATTATCAAATAATAAATATATTCTACTCTTTCCTTCCTCTAATTCTTTTTTAATATTATTTCTATTTCGCTCTAATTCTTCCTCGCTAATTTCGATTAATGCTTCTGTTAACATCTCCCTCGCCCATTTTAGTACTAATGATTGATAAGCTTTTGTGGCAGCGGTAAATTTTTTATTACCTAAAGTATCCTTCGAGACTTCTTCTAATTTAAAAATTCTCTCATTCCGTAATAATTGAAATTTTAAAGATTTTTTTTCACACCATAATTTAGCAAATTTATTAGCTGCTTCCTTAAAACTAAGAACTCCAGGTAATTCTTTTTTTTGTTTGAAAAGTTCCTCTATTAATATTTCAATTGAAGTCATATCATCTGTATGAGAGATAATAAGATTATGTGGAGGTGTCATTAAGGCTATTAATTTTATCTCGTCATCTTCTAACAATGCTAATAAAAGTGGTATTTCTTTTCCATATCTGTAAATATTAACTTTAAGATTATTAAGAATAGACAAAAGGAGACCATTTTCAACCTCTCGCTCTATCAAAAAAGGAAAGGCAATCTCATAAAAATCATCAATATGTTCGAAAAATCTTGCTATCATAGTAATATTATAAGGTTTTTTGTTTTAAAACTCTAATTTTAATACCAGACTATAAAGATTAATGTTAAATCTGTCATTATTTAATAGAATACTAAAGAAACCTAAAAAAAATTTAAATAAGAAGATTTTATTACATGATAAGTGATCCAAAGAAAATATCGATTCATTATTATAATTTGTATTTTTTTAGGTTTTTGTATAAATATAGATGAATCTGAACCAGACACCCCCATAGCTACTTTTGAATCTGAATTACTTCAAAATTCATTATCAAATAATTCTATAGACTATTTGATTATCACAATTGATGATTTTAAGGACGCTTTAGAGCCTTTAGCAATATGGAAATCTCAAAAAGGTCTTTTTTTTAAAATTGAAACCATAAGCAATATAAATCACACCTTTGCAGGAAGGAATCTTCCTGAGAGAATTAAAAATTGCATCACTTCTTATCATCAAAATAATAATACTCAATGGATACTACTAGCAGGTGATCATCAACATATACCTTCCCAATATATAAGAATCTATGATAATTACTCAAGAGATGGTGATTACATTAGCTGTGATTCTTATTATTCTGATTTAGATCACAACTGGGATCTGAATGATGATGGTTTATGGGGAACTTATCAAGATGAGTTTGATTTTGAAGCAGAGGTGTTTGTAGGAAGATTAACTGCAAATAATGAGTATGAATTGGAAATTCTTGTTCAAAAAATAATTAATTATGAAAAATCTCCTTTAATAGGAGAGTGGATGACAGATGCTCTTTATGCCTCATCAATTCTGGCTTTTAATCAAGATTGGAATTATGATAATATGGTAGATTATAACGAAACTGATGGAAATCGTTTTAATAATTTTTTACAACAATATCTTCCTGATAATTGGAGTAGCACTATTATTGCTCTTAATACTGGCCTTAAAAGCTCTGATTATTCTTATGATTTATCACTTAATTATGAAAATTTTAAAAATGTAATTAATGATGGATGTAATTTTGTTTCAGTTTCTACTCATGGAGGAATAACAAGGATGATGTATGAAGAATGGACTATAGACAATGACAAAGATATGTTATTTGATTATACAAATGATCCAATCTTCGAAAATGGTACTGCTATTGATGAATCTGAATGGAAATATTTGGTAGATACATATAATTTTATATTAGAATCTCAAAATGACAAACTTGGGGTTTATTTCTTAGATAGTTGCAATACAGGCACTTTCGATTATAGTTTTCTTTCAACAAGTGGTTGGGTGTATGAAGATTGTCTCGCTGAATATTTTTTAAAAAATGTTGCGATTAGTTGTATTGCATCAAGTTATGTAACTTGGGCTGAAGATCAATGGTATGAGCGTGAACACGGAGGTTGGTTTTCTGGAGGTCTCGCATTTCGCTTTTGGGAACAAATTTTTCAACATACCCAATCTGGGAGAGCTCTTGCCTTTGCTAAGGCAGATTATATCAATGATAGAAATAATTCAACTGAACCTAATGATTATCCTGAGTGGGAAGATAAAGTGTTAAAACAATATAATTTATTCGGTGACCCAGAAGTAAATATTTGGACGAAGATTCCTAAAAAATTAACGATGTATGAACTTATTAACTCAGAACCTTCGACTACCTTCCAAGTTATAGCAGACGGGAATCTGATAGAAAACTGTACAGTCACTTTGACTAAAGATGATGTTATTTATTGGAAAGGGTATACATCTAATAAGGGATTAATTGAAATTCCTTTTAGTAAAGACAAATTAAATATTTTAATTATTACAGCAAGCAAAATTAATTATGTTCCTTATCAAATTGGTATTCCAGATAATAATAATTCAAATTCGATCCCAAGTTATAACACTTTAATTTTTATTGTAACTCTAATTAGTTTCGTTAGTATATCGATTATTATTAATTTATATTGTAAAAAGCTCAATAATGAGTAATTCTCATTATTTCTGTAGAAGAAAATAATTTCTAAAGTGTTTCTTTGATCTTATTCAACTTCTCTTGAAAGTCTTCAATA
>JABXKB010000442.1 GCA_013375485.1 Promethearchaeota archaeon
TTCAAAAATCTTAATTTAAATTCTTTTAAAGCAATATCCGGATAAAGGCTTCTTTTTAGAATTTCAGTATAGGGTAGATCTAATCCAGATAATTCATTATTTAAATTTAATAAAGTTAATATTTGATTAGTATTAGGGACGATATCATTTTTTAATTCTTCAAATATATAATCTTTCTCTTTAAAAATATAATTCAACAAAAATTCATTAAAAGCCTTGATGAAAGCACTATAATTAGGTACAAACAATTTATTTGGATTATTAAAGACAATTTCATTAGCATGAAAGGGATCAATTTCCCTATTTAATACTGCTCTTACAAGTGATAGTGGATAATACCCTTCTATAAATTCCATACTTTTAGAAACACTTTTAATAGCATCGTTAAAAGAACATTTTTTTATTACATTAACTGTTTTAATTATCTTACTTTCTATTTTAACAGGTGTTTTTTTGCAATAACACAAATCAAAAGGTTTTAGATCATGAAATAGTGGATTATTATAATCGGGGATTATTATTTGAGAGCCATAAGCATTTACTATACTTCCTTGAAATGGTTTATGTGCTAAATCCCATTCAATAATCATTAAATCATCTGAGTATTTATGATCAATATCATAACTATATTCAATTATTTCACTTGATAAAGATAAACCATCAATTGATTTGATTTCATAATCTTCCATTTCTCCCCAGAACTGTTGCCTATAATAAAATACATCTTGAAAACTACTAATATTATCGGAAAATAACTCTTTCATAATATAATAGTTAATACCAATTTCAGAAGATTTAATAGTTTGTTCATTTAACCCATAAAAACCAACACGAGAAATAATGTAATTATATACAGGATTTTTTAAATTCTCTTCGCTATGTTTTACAATATAGGTGTTTCTTTTCTTTCTGAACTCTCCTTTTGTTTTTTGTATATTGTATTTCTCAATCAATAGTTTTAAAAATGCAAATTTTTTGAGATAGACTTTTTTCTCTAATTCTTGTATTTCTTTTTTATATCTCTTATAATTATTATAATAAGATTTTTTAGGAATATTTATAACCTGAAATTGTTTTTTCAATAGTTTTAATTTGTCAATCATACAGAAATTATCAATTTCAGAGAAGAAATAATTTATAAGTTTATTTTTTAAAGATTCTAGTTGGACTTGAGAAAAAATTTCTATAAATTTTGGATTTATGTCAATTAATTCATTGTAATTCCGTCTAATTAGATAAATAGAAAAATAATTGCCTTTAAAATTTGAAGAATTCACCAATATATTTAGCTTATCAAATTCTGATGCTAAAAACGAGATATTTTTAAATTCAAATATTTTATCCATGGATTCAATGATTTTAAGAAGGTCAAAAAAAGAATATTCGGATATTACATTTAAGAATTTTATAAAGCCTTTTTCTATATTATTATTAAATTTTGAAAAGTAATTTTCTAATTCATTTTCATATCCATTTTTTAAAAATTCAAAGAATTCGATAAACAAATTATTGTTAATTGCTGTATCTATGTAAGTCTTAATAATATCTTCACTCTCGAACTGATTAATAATTGCCTTATTTAAATAGCTAAGTGCTTCAACACAATTATTATTATCAAAACAACTATTAGCTAAAAGAAGAAAATTATTTCTTTTTTTATATGAACCAAGATCTTCAGAGGTTAAATTATAAGATTTTAAATTTTCTAATATATTCTGAGCAATATTACTTTTAATAATTAAGAATAATTTAATTAAATGAACACAAATTTTTTTTTCTCTTTCAGGATGAATCAGAAATGAAGGGCAGTCATGAAATATTTCATTATTCTTCTCATCTATTATAAGATGAAATTCACGTTCATTATCTAAAACAATACTTCTTATTCTTAGGGGATCTTCTTCAACATCAATTATATTGATTTTATTTGTAAGAAATTTAAGAGATTTTTGATATAAATTTAAACCAAATTTATCAATTATTAAACTTGATATTGATTTTTTTACCATTAATTTAAAACCTTGAATTTATAATATCGGAAAATAATTTAGGAAAGTCTTCCCAATTCTTAATTGAAAGCAATTG
>JABXKB010000210.1 GCA_013375485.1 Promethearchaeota archaeon
AAAGTTAATGAAGTTATTGAACAGGAATCACAAACACAAAGCCAGCTCCAACAAAATATAAAAGCAAAAAAGCAAGAGAAATTAAAAACAAAACAGAAAGTTGAACTTATTTCAAGCAAATTACTAGAATTACAAGAAAAATATCGTCAAGAGACAGGTAAAAGACCTATTTATAATAAAAAAGAAACTAAGGGTTTTAAAGAATGGTTAGAAAAACAAAAGATACTTACTCTTAAAAAATCAGAAAATATCCGAAAAAGTGAAATTAAAGAAGAATGGGAGCTACTTTTGGAAAAATGGATAAATGAAGCTAATGAGAATGAAATTTCGAAAGAAATCAAAGAAGAATTACTTAATATAATCAGAAAATACCGTAAGAGTAAGGCGATTTATTGGAGAATTATTCAAATATTAAAAAGAAAAAACTTACCTATAAAAGAGACTGAAGAAATCGAGGGCTTACTTAAAAAGTTAGAAAAAATAACAGGTGTACAGGTAGAGATTTTCAAAAATTTGAGAGCTTTCAGAGCTTTCTATAATGATAATATTAGATGGTATAAAAAAAGTATAACTGCTGAGAGACAAAAATTTATGAAACATCTTTCTCAAAAACTAAGTTATCTTAAGAAAATTAAAAAAACTCAGAAAGTTATTAAAGAAAATTGGAAGGAGATTTTAAAGGAGAATTTATATAAAAATATAACCTTGAGCTTAAAAGAAAAATCTATAATTAATCAAATTCTCCAGAAAGAAAAACTTACTGAGGTTGAAAAGAAGGAACTTATATCTATATTAAGCAAACTTCCAACAGAATATTTAATTTCTTTATTAGGAAATGATTTTAAAAAGCACACTCAGAATTATATAAAATGGGGTTGGGATTTTGATCAAGGAGTTAAAAGGTTAATGTTAAATAAATTCATAAGCCTTAAGGAAAATGTTGAAATCAATAAAAATCCAAAAACTCGTCAAAAACTATATAGTGATGAAGAGAGTAAGGAATGCGGACGATGTCATCAAATAAAGCCTTATAATGAATATGGGGCTAGGATAATGGGAGGAAAAAAGATCCTATTTAGTAGGTGTAAAAAATGTAGAATAGATATTAAACAGATATATCAATATAATAATAAAGTAAAGATTTTACGAAATGTTTATAATGGAAAACTGAAGGGGAAATGTCAGATATGTAGTACAGATGTAAAAAGACTTCCCTCCTTGGAATTTCATCATAAAGATCCAAAATTAAAAGGAGTGAAAAGTTTCAGTTTGTATCGAAATTGGGAAAAAACTAAAAAGCAAATAGAAAAAGAAAAAGCTACAATTCTATGTGTAAATTGTCATACTAAACAGCGTAGTAAGCATTATAATAACTATGAAAAAATCATTAAAGAATGTAAGTTAGACTCTTTATCAAGTAATAACCAAATCTTTCAATATGTAAACAATAAATTACCAAATGCAGATTATGAAGCTCGTAGGCAGGTTACACGTAATATTAAGAAGCAAATTGTTATTAATTATTTATATGGAGGTAAATGTGTTGGATGTAGGGATATAAGCACTAAAAATAATTTGCCCGCTTTGCAATTTCATCACAGAGACAAAGAGAATCCATATAAAATGTCTAAAACATATGTTAATTTGAGAAACCTTGAAACTAAAGAGATTATAAAAAAATTAAAACAAGAAAATTGTATTACATTATGTGGAAATTGTCATAAGATGGAACAATCAACTCATTTTAAAAATTATTATGAAAAGATTGTAAGACCAGAATATTGGAATCTGATAAAGAAGGATTATGAAAGGATAGAGAAAAATATTGAGAATTTTAAGTTTAAATCGGAATCAAATATCCCTACTTTGAATTAATTATATAAATATTGTGCTTCTGCCGGGATTCGAACCCGGTTAATGATACAAAACGAACCGATCTGTATTGTCACCAGGGTGAAAGCCTAGCATGCTAAGCCCTTTCTTTTACATAAGGTGAAAGATTGGCCGAACTACACTACAGAAGCATGGAATAATTGTTTTTTCAAGTTTTTTTAGTAAATTGTTTTTAGAAATCTTATTCTAGTATTAAAGATAGAGTTTGACGCCATTAAAATTTTTCTTTTCTTACTTGGTGAAGAAGAATTATCGAAACGTTAGATGATCGGCAATTTATTTTCATTAATCAAATATGTTTAGTAGAAAAATAATTTAAACAAATATGCGGGAAGGGAGATTTGAACTCCCGAACTCCTACGAGAATGGATTCTAAGTCCACCGCCTAAAGTCAGCTTTCGATCAACTCATTATAGCCTTTGACCAGACTTGGCAATTCCCGCAAAAAATTAGTATACAATAGCTTTAATATTTAATTAAAATACATGAGAATAAAAATATTTTTTATAATAATGTTCAAAGTTAAATACGATTGAATTAAAAGATAAAAATTTATTAATATATATAATATAAAAATAATAATACGACTCAATACAAAAAAATCTTCGTTTCTCTAATGAGTGTAAGAGAATCCTTAATAAAGCATTTAACATCCATTCTAAGAGCATCAGAAGGAACAGTTTTAGTAGTTTTATGTGATCAGAATGGTCTTTCAATAGCAAAAATTGGTAGAAAAAGTGAGATTGATTTAAATCCAAATCAGATTACAAGTTTAGCAGCAGCAGCTTTTACTGCAAGTGAAGAAAATTGGGAAGATTTAAATATTAAAGACCAAGTTATTTCATTTTCGTTCTTTGATAAGGTTTGCTTAGTAACAATTAGAATTAACGAAACGCTCTTGACTATAGTGCATGATTATCATAAAGAGTGGCCTTTAGACGCAGATAATTTAGCAACCGCTATGTATTATTTGAAACAAAAACTGGGCGAATTTTTTGGTAGTGGAGAGGAATCTGAAAGAGAAGTTGAAATTTTTTGTGATAAAGTTCGTAGTGCAATTTATCTTTTTGGAATGGGTTCAGAAGTTCCATTTACATCCTACAAACCAGAAATTGTTAAGCCATCAAATTTATTACCTTCAATAAGTAAAGTTTTAGATTCAATTCAAAATCCAATTTTTATAAGATATAGTCTAGTTAGCCCTTCGGGTTTAACATTAGATGCTAGAGAGGTAAGTGGGCAAAATTTACCCATATCTATTGAGGCATTCTCTGCAAGTGCTAATGTTGCTTTTCAAAAAATGAAGGAAGAATCCGGGGGAAGTTCTATTGGAGATTTATTAAGCTATATCGCAATTTCTGGTCAAAATTCTGAAAATTTTTATGGGCTTATTGCTTGTCCTTCAGGGAAAATAAAATACTCAGCAATAGAAGAAACTTCAAATACTGAAGAGATATCTTTTATTGGTTTGTTTGCATTAACATATGGAGGAATACCTGTTTTTTGTGAAGCCAGAAATATTATTAATTCAATACTACAAATATTAGGAAAAGAACAGACTACTGAGAATTTTATTAAATCTGTAAATGTACTTACAAGTTTTAAATATGATTAATAAATAACCTTTTTTTTAATCTGTAAAATATTGATGTTCTCAAAAAGTTATAATGACTAATTCCAATTCAAAAGTGGATAAACCTAAATTATTTTGTCTTAATTATGGAGAGTGTGATCCCAAGAAATGCACAGCTTCTAAATTGAAAAGACTAAATCTCATAAAAATAATAAACAAAATTCAAGGTTCATTAAATAATGCCATTATTTTGAACCCTTTTGCTCGAAAAGAATTATCAAATCTAGATAGAAAAGTAATTCTCAGATTTGGTTTAATAGTAATTGATTGTTCCTGGAACAATATTTTAAATTTAAAAAAATTAGAATTTCAGAGTTCCCGTAAATTACCTCCATTAATTGCTGCGAATCCAACAAATTATGGTAAATGGGAAAAATTAAGTTCTGTAGAAGCGTTAGCAGCTGCGCTATTTATTACTGAGTTTGTTGATCATGCTAGTTTAATTCTCTCTAAATTTAATTGGGGAATCCAGTTTAAAGAATTAAACAAATTTTAAAAAAAATTTAATAAAAAGAAAAAGTCAATAATTAAATTATTCTTCAGGACCTTTCGATAAACCAGAAGCTGCTATAACATCATCGATCTTAAGAATCATTGATGAAACTTCAGTTGCAGATTGGACAGCTTGAGTTAAAACTGATAAGGGTTCAAGAACACCCATTTTTACCATATCATCTGGTTTTCCAGTGTCAATATTTATACCATAAGAATTGCCTTCCTCTGTTTCGTGTTTAGATCTTAACTCGACAATTAAATCTACGGGGTTATATCCCGCATTTTCAACTAAGGTTTTAGGGATTATCTCAAGGGCATTTGCAAACACTTCAATCGCTAATTGTTCTCTTCCACCAATCGATCTGGCATATACCTTAAGTCGTTTTGCAAGTTCAATTTCAGAAGCACCACCTCCGGGTAAAATATAAGGCAATTCAATCGCAGCTTTGACAACTGATAAAGCGTCATGTAACATTCTTTCCGCTTCATCAACTACATGTTCAATTCCAGCTCTTATTAATATACTTACCGCTTTTGGATCTGCGCATTCAGAGACAAAAATCATGTTATCTTCTCCGATTTTCTTTTCTTCAACTTTTCCCGCTTTACCTAAATCATTTTCACTAATTTCGTAAATATTATTTATAATTTTAGCATTAGTAGCTCTAGCTAACTTCTCCATATCAGATCTCTTAACTCTTCGTACTGTTATAATATTTTCTTTTGCAAGAAAATTTTGTGCTTTATCATCAATACCCTTTTGACAGAAAACAACATTAGCCCCGATTTCTTTTAATTTAGCCACTCGATTTTTCAACATATTTGCTTCTTCTTCAAGAAATTTATTTATTTGATCTGGTGTTTGGACTCTTATTTCAGCGTCAAATTCAGTTTTTTCTACTTCTAATGATGAGTTGATTAAAGCTATTTTTGCATTTTTAACTAATTTTGGCATCATTGAATGAACTATTTCTTTATCAACGATAATTCCATAAAGTAAATTTGTGTCTAAAAGGCTTTTTCCTTCTTTCTTAATGATTTGAATTTGATCTAAATCGATCATTATATTATTGCCACGCTCTTCTTTGATCTGACTTATTGCTTTAACAGCAATATCAGCAAAATGATTTTTTACTCCAGCGATTAATTTACTGTTCATAGATGTTTCAGCAACTTGCATTAATATTTTCATATCATTAATGTCAATATTTGTCGCTAATTCTTGCAATATTTCTTTACTCTTTAGTAACGCTTTTCTATACCCCCTAAAGATTATTGTGGGGTGTACTGATTGTTCCATTAATTCTTCAGCTAGGTTTAATAATTCACCTGAGATAATTACACTTGTAGTAGTCCCATCTCCAACTTTATCATCCTGAGTTTTAGCTACTTCTACAATCATTTTAGCTGCGGGATGTTCCACATCAATTGTGTCTAAAATCGTGGCTCCATCATTTGTTATTGTAACATCTCCTAAGGAATCAACAAGCATTTTATCCATTCCTTTTGGACCTAAAGTAGTTCTTACAGCTTCCGCAACTGCTTTTGCAGCAGCAATATTGTTTTTTTGGGCATCTTTTCCTTGTTTCCTTTCAGTTCCTTCTTTTAATATAAGGATTGGAACGCCTGATAATTGTGCCATCTTTTATTCACTTTTTTAATGATTAATTTAAAAATTTTATTTATATAGATCTCTAAGTCATAAAATTAAAAAAGTTTACGAAAAATAATGCAATAAGCTTTCTAATTGTTGAAAAAAAAATTGTATAATATAAATAGTTGATATATTAATTCACAATTATCATGTTTTTCTTTTCTCCTGTTTTTCATGTAATTCATTTACATATTTTTCAAGTCTGAAATATGCACAGGGTTCACAGAAAGTATGATCATCGTCGATTTCCTTACCACATTCTAAACAAACTTTCAATTTCAGCTTACACCATTAATTTTTTTATTTTCCTCATCAATAATACGTTTAAATTTACTACTATAATCAATAACATCTTTAAATTCACTGTAAATCTTTTTTAATTGCTCCTGCTTCTCTTCATCTTCAAAATAGGCTTCACAAAAACCACAAGTTTTATCTCCAGATCTATAAATCAATTCAGATCCACAATATTGACAATATCCTATGGCTTTCTTTTTAAATTCATCTACGGAATTCATTTTTTGCTCAGAATTTATGCTTTCCAGTATTTTCCTATTATTCTCTGTAATTTCATCATCATTTAATTCTCCTCGTTTCATATATGGCACAACTAAACTAAATGGTTGTTCTATTGAATTCACTCGTATAATACATTGACCTAATTCTAATTCACTTAGATATTTTTCTTGGTAATCTTCAAGATTAAGTAATTGCCCTAATAAAGCTTTCTGCATATGCTCTTTAAACGAGATTAAAACTCCACAATTAGCTAATATTTCCTCGCTTAAAGCCGGGCGAGTGGCCAAGGTTATTAAGCATTCCCCCGTACCGCGTAATAATAAAGCAATATCTTCAACATAAGTGGTAATTTCTGATTTACTAGAAAGTTCTTGAGGAGCAAAATATTGAGAGTCTTCCAAAATTGTAATATGCTTAATTCCTCTATAATTCTTACTCCCTCTTTCTATATTTTCATCATACAAATATTTGAGGAGCATATTTAGAAAAAATAATGCATCAATTTTGTCTCCTCCTAGATTTATAATAGAACTGAGATCAACTATAACCTTATACTTAAAGATATCTTTCACATTCATTTCCATTTTTTTTACAAATATCTCTGAAAGTGTGCCTGTACAATATCTCCGTATTCTATTTTCTATGGCAAAAATACTTTGTTCAATTGTCCAGCCTCCTCTTTTGTCAACACCATTAAATATTGACGAATTTTTGGATAAATATTCTTTACTAAGAAGCTTAAATGCTTCCCAATTTCTATTTTTCTCATTTTTACACATCTGAACTAAAATATCAACAAATACACGCTCCATTTGTGGAGTAAACTCTTTATCTTCGAATTTCATACCACTTCGAAAAGCTTGAAATAATCTTTCTGCATGTATTTTAGGATCTGTATCTTCGGGATTAAAAATATTAATAAAAAAGTTGTTTCCTGGTTTTAATAATAGCACATCCTTTATTTTTTTCTGCAGGAAAGTATATTCTCCCTTAAATTCGCATAACAAAAAGGGAACATCTAAAATGTTGTCTAACCGAATAAGAAATCGTTGATGAAAATTGGTTTTTCCTGAACCAGTAGAACCACAAATAAACATATGACGTTCTAGATCACTTATAGAAAGCTTGAATTTATATTTCTTTTTATTCTTGAATTTTATTCTCCCTAACTCTATTTGTCCCCTTGTAGCTTTGGATCGATTTGGATAAGGTAATTCAATTTGATTCTTTTGATTTGATAATAATGATGGTAAAAAGGAAATAAAACTCAAAAAAAGTAATCCATTTGAAATCCATACACAAGTCATAATATTTAATGAATTCCTTTCAAATAAACTTTCAAGAGTTATATTTTCTAAATTGAAATTGACGATCACTTGAATTTCAGATATTAAACAAAACAAAAATAAAATTAACATTAAATTTTTTAACTTTCTGTATTCTTCTAAATTTCCTTGTCTATTCTCATTATTCTGATGTGCTCTTAATAAACAATAGATTAATGTTAAGAAAAAAAGCACGGTATTAAGACCAATAGATAAAAAGTATGGTAACATAATAAATGATTTTGAATGAAAAATAAAAACTACTCACTTTTCGATAAATAAAAGTCTTATATTCCAAAATTATTTTGTATCTTCAGAGCTAGTAATTAAAAAGTCATAATAGAAACTTATATTAATAATCTCTATAAATTACAGAAGAAAAAGGAATAGTTTTAAGATATTAAAATTCATTATACATATGACTTTAACAATAGGAATTATTGGAAAACCTAGCAGTGGAAAAACTACATTTCTAAATGCCGCTTGCTTAACACACGCTAAGGTTAGCGAAATACCTTTTACTACAATAGAACCTAATATAGGCGTCGCTTATGTAAGAAGTAAATGTGTTTGCAAAGAGTTAAAAGTCATAGATAATCCAAAAAATTCTATATGTATTGATGGTACTCGATTTATTCCAATTAATTTGGTAGATGTAGCGGGATTAGTTCCAGACGCTCATAAAGGAAAAGGATTAGGAAATAAATTTTTAAACGACTTAATTAAAGCAGATATTCTTCTACATATTGTAGATATCACTGGTTCTCTTGATAAATCAGGAAAATTAATTTCTATGGGTGAAAATGATCCATATGAAGATATCTTGTTTTTAGAAGAAGAGATAAACTTATGGTTTAAAGAAATTCTTGAGAGGGAAGATTGGACAAAGTTTACCAAGGGAATTTTAACAGAAAAAAGAAAAGTTGTTGAAGCATTATATGGGAGACTCTCAGGAGTAAAAATTAATAAACAGCAGATAATTCTTTCTTTAAGAGAAGTAAATTTAGAAGGT
>JABXKB010000211.1 GCA_013375485.1 Promethearchaeota archaeon
CCCTCAATTTCTCTGAAATAATTCACCAAAATCTCTTTCAGCAGACTAGCACTTGGCAGTTTTTCCATTAGAATTCAATCTACAATTTTAATATAATAAGAATATAATATCCCTAAAAAATATAAATATAGGTATTTGGATAATACTATAATCATATTTCTGAAGATATCACCATACCATATTATTTTTTATTTCAATTTTTAGCATTTTTTAATTATGATAGAAAATGTATCAACTGATCCAGATATTGTAAAATATGAAAAGAATATTGCTGAAATCTTAGACCGCGCAGTTAACCTGTTTAGAAGAACAAATCTCACCGAATTAGCAGATAAATGGGATAGAATTTTAAAAACCTACAACTCAAAAGAAGGAAATCAATAAAAAAAATTACTCAAAATTAGTTATTCAGAGTATTCATATAATTTAGAATATATTTTCGGTTAGTTTCAGAAATTTCATATAGATCAAAAACTAAAACATCAACTTTATTTTGAAGATTCTCCATTTCATCAATATTATTTAGAATTATTTTTACTATTTCTATTATTTTTTTTGCCTTTTGCTTTTCTTTATCAGAAATTGGAACTTTAATGGGAAATTCTTTTATTTTTTCGATTAAAATTCTTGGAAAAAGTCTTTTATATGATCCAAATGATTTTATAAAGAAATATGATAATAACATTGAATTTAGTATTCCTAATAAGTAAAAATGATTAAAATCAGAAATAGGAGATTTCTTGATTTTTAAATTATAAAATGATTGGGATGTTAAAGATAAATTCTTTTCATATGTAGCACATATCTTATTATTTTGGCTTAACTGTCTAATGACTATCCGATCTTCATAAAGATTAGACTTTTTATAATTTATTCCAATTTTAGATGTATCAATATATTTATACTGAGTTTTCTGATATCGGCTAATTGAGTATAAATATAATTTATATTTTTTTTTAAGCTTATCTTCAGGAACAGTGTCGTAAATAATATTTTCAGTTCTTCCCTTATTCAAAGGAGAATTACATTCGCGACATTTTAACAAATTTTTAGGAATTGGTAAATATTTTCTGCAATTTTCACAATATATTATTTTCCCTGTTTTAGTTAACTCAACTCCTCGACTCAATGAAAATTTAAATTCAGATTTTTTGTTTAAATCCTTTAATCTTATGAAATTTGTGGTTAAGTGTTCTATTATGGAGATGTCTATTCTATTTAAATGTATCAGAAACTTATATTTCCATTTTTCAATTATTTCTTGTGGGATTGTCTTTTCTTGATCAGGTATTGTTTTTAAAATAATTTGGTTCTTTTTCCTTTCTATTATATGAGGTTCCTTTTCTAAAATGAGAATAATGTTCGAAACAACGGGATCATTAAATCTTGGTCCTGTATGGTAAATCTCTTTAATATTAGTGTTATTATATATATATTTTCGAATGATAGATCGATTTGATAAAGCCAAAAGCGAGTCTGGAACAATATAACCTAAAATGCCATGGGGTTTTAGAATTCTTAATCCAATTTCTAAAAAAATCTGATAATAATCATACTGGCCTTCATTTGTCTTATAATCACGATTTTCAATGATTTGTCTTTGGTCATGGGGAATATCTCTAATAAACAAATAAGGAGGATTTCCTACAACAAAATCATACTTTTCGGCATGATCCATCATTAAAGTATTATTATTTTCAATATTGAATTTGGGTAAATGATAATAGGAATCTGATTTTCTAATTAATTCCATTATATCAAATAATTCAAAATGAATATTAATTTGGCACAAAATACAGGCAATTTGATTAATATCAATTCCAAAAATATTATTTTTAACCTTTGAAATTATACCCTTAGCTTCTTCAGTTGTTAATTCAGAAATTTCCTTCTTTCCATAAATTTCAAGGTATTTTTTTATGAGTATTCTTACTGTATGGATGATAAAACTTCCAGAACCGCAACTAATATCAATAATTTTTTTATTTTCTATATTATTAAGATTATTATACCCAAGTGCATCTAATATGTAATTTACTACGGAAATCGGAGTATAGAATTCGCCCAATTTTTTCTTTTTTTTATGATTTAGAGTGTATTCATATAAACTACTAATAATATCAAACTCTAAATTCTCTGTAATAACAGTTTTTCCATTTTTTTCGTTAGCTTTATTCTTTTTTAACAAATTAAGATTTTCGTATATTTTTTCTAAAAAAACCTCCTCAGAATTATCTCTAAAACTAAATTTATAATATTGTTTTAAGTTTTCTATGATGTTTTCCTTCTTCAGATAATCAATGAAGTCTAACATTCGAATTTAAAGTTTGATTCCTTTTCTTTAAATTTAAATCATGAGAATATAACATTTTTTCTATTCGTAATTTAATATAATCAAATAAATATTGGATAAGCTAAATAAAATTGAAGAAAAGAGAAATTAATAAATAAACAACGAAAATATAACAAATTTAAATAATTATGAATTATATTTTTTTTGTTAGAATATACGAAATTCATGAATGACTTATGATAATAAATATCCTTCTGATTATAGTTTCAACCATAATTTCATTGATTGTTATTTTTTACGTTTATTTCAAACGAGCGAATTTCGGCAATACATTATCTATAATTTTAAATATTGTTTTATTTTTATTTCTGGGCATTTTTTTCTTTGCATCATTTCTCTTATCCACAGTTACTTATTTTAGCGAAAATATTGTGTTATTTTTATGGTATATTTCAATAATTTTTTGGGTGTTTTCTATAGGTATTTTAAGTATTATTCAAAAATATATTATTAAATTTGAAGAAAAAACTATATTCTCTACAATCTTTTATTCATTTATAATAGGAATAATTTTAGGTTTAGCATTTTTATCTAATTCATTTACCATACAATCAAATAATGGTAGTTATAAATTCGTATTCACGAATTTATTGTTGCTTTATCTTCTATTATTTTATAATATTATGATATTTAGTGTAATGTGCTATAATCTCATAAAATATTTCACTAGTATTCGTGATATTAAATCTCAAAAATTAATAAGTGTACTCACTTTTCAATTTTTTATTATTATTTCTCTATATTCAATCTATATTATTACTCAAAATATTGTATTCAAATATCTTTATGCAACTTTTTATCTTTTAAGTGCAATTTTGGTAACTTATTTTATAATTAAAAAACAATTTCTATTTATTGAACTTACGAACAAAATTCATGACTTCATTATCTTCCATAGAAGTGGAATTCTTTTGTATTCATATAATTTCGAGACTGGAGAAGAAACCGATGAATCTCTCTTAAAAGGCTCAATTCTTATTGGGATTAACCATATTCTTTCAAATTTTATAGATAAAAAAGACCAGTTAAATCTTATTAAAATGAAGAATAGAGATATTATCCTTGAATATGATAATAATCATGGTTATGCACTTTTATTAACAGCTAACCATAAAAATAGGTTTATAGATAAAGCCGTTCATAGTTTTATGAAAAAATTTACTTCACTAAATGAAGAAAAATTGAAAAGTTTAAATGGATTAATTGATGTTTCAGAATTTAGGAATGCCAAAGAAATTATTATAGAACATTTTGAACCCTTTATTATAAAAAAACAACAAAATAATAATAAAAAGCTTATTTATAAATAGGGTTTAGTTTTTCCTGTTAATTCTGCCTTTTTGATACTTAACTAAAATAAAAAAAAATTATATTTATGACCATATGTTCATATTCAATAAAGTTAATTTATTTAAGAAATCAGATAGATGATAGAACAATAAATTAATTTCTTAGTAAACTTAAATTATGGTTGAGATTCAATTTATAGTACAAATAACCATTGGTTATATCTTCATATTATGTATAAGCGTATATACTTTGCTTTATATTTTCACTCATCATGAAAAATATGGGATAAAATTTACTGCAATACTAAATTTCTTAACAATTTTTAATGCCTGCATTATATATTCAACTCTCTATTTCATTTCTGTAATCTACTTCTTTACTGAAAGCATTAACATCCTACTTTGGAAGCTTTCTCTTATTTTTGGTTTTATCGGTTTAATGCTGTCATCCTTAATTTATGTGTTTTTAAAAGAATTTAAAAAAATTCCATATTTCCCCTTTTTATTTTTTATGATCCTTTTTGGATTATTAATAGGTTCATTTTATATGCCCAATTCAGTTCAGTTCTCAACAAAATATTCCAATTTACCTCCCTTTATATTAAATAGTTCAAAAATAAACTATACATTTAATTTTATGACGGGATTGATCATTAGCATTTTTCAATCTTCTTTTGTAATTTATTTTTTCTTTCTTTCTTATATTATTTATAAAAAAGCAAGGAATAAAGCCGTTCTTACGGGGATTATCATTAATACAATTATTTTTTTGTTTCCTATTTTAATGTACATTTTGTACATTGTGTTTCAAGCATGGATATTTAGAGAATTACATATTTTTTCATTATGGATTAATATCACCTCATTATGTTATATCTTAGTGAGAAAACCAGAGATTTTTTCTGAATTAACAAATAAAATATATTATATTAACATTTATCATAAATCCGGAATTTTACTGTTTTCTTATAAATTTAAAACTTCTAATAATGAGGTTGATTCAACTATATGGGGAAGTATTCTTATAGGAATTAACCATATTCTCTCTGAATTCGTATATACTAAGGATCAAATAGAAGTACTTCAAACTGATAATTCAGACATAATAGTAAATTATGATGACTTTGGATTTGCTGTAGTTTTAATAACTAATCGGAAAAATCCAATTTTAAAAAAACTAATGGATAATTTTTCTAAAGACTTTCGAGATAAGTTTAAAAACGAGTTAACTGAGATCCAAGATCTTAATAAATTAATTAATGTCTCTGAATTTAAAGAAACAAAAGATATCATAGAAAATAATTTTCATATGTATCTATGATTAAACCTACTTTTTAAAATTGGACTCCCGAACTCATAAATAAATTATAAATTAAACATTATTATTGAATAAAAACTTAATATTATAAAAAAAAGAATAAGGAGTCTATATAAATTGTCGTTAAAATTCTGTCCTAAGTGTGGATATAAATTAGAGCCAGATGCAACATTTTGTCAGGGGTGCGGTGTAGATTTAAGAACTAGAACAGACATTTCAGGAAGTAATTCTGAAAAACAAACCATCTCTACGGGAGTTATTAAAAAGGAAGGTGTAGAATATGCAGATTTCTTTCCGAGATTAATTGCTCTCTTAATTGATGTTATAATAATAGGTATAATTAGTTCAAGTCTGTCTTTCGCAATACTTGTTCCATGGATTCCCTTCAATATTTTTGATCCATTCGGAGGAGGAGTGTGGTCTGTTTCGTTTCCATTTAATTGGTTAATTGGATTTTTATACTCTTGGGCGATGGAAACATACAACCAGGGGCAAACTGTAGGAAAAATAGCTTTGGGTTTAAGAACTGTTGACGAAAAAACTTTTCAACCTACAACATCAAAGAATTACGCTATAAATAACCTTCTAAAACCTTCTGGTTTAATAATTCTTGACTTTATTATTGGAATTGTGAAAAATTCTGGAGATCCTAACAAGCGTTTGCGTATAATGCAAAATGTCTCTGAAACCGTTGTAATAAAAACCTAATAGAAATTCAATCTATATTTAAATTAATTATCTTCTTTTTCTTTTTGTTTCCTTTAATTCATTAGAAAACTATTACTATCTAAACATTTAAAAAGTCATATTTTTATGGATAACCACAGAGATTATATTAATAATATTTAATAATATTTTCATAAGTGATTATTAGAATGGAATTGGTAGATTATCAAGATTATGATTGGGAAAATGATTGGAAAGTGATTGTGGGAATTTTTGAAACTATTGATCATCTAAATTCATTATTTAAGAAGATAGATGTTCCATATTTGAGGGAAATACAACAAAAAATGCTGATTCTAAATCTTGAGAAGTATGCATGGTCTTTACAAAATTATATTATTGAGAAATATTCTTAATTAGTTATACATTTATGGCTTATTCTATTGGGAATGTATCCAATAATTGAGTTTCTTACCCTAAAATTAAAATGTAAATATTTATTAAAGCTTAGATAGAATTAATATCAAATTTAATAAATTAATGAATAACTTTTAAGGAAAGGTGTTAATTTTCAAATGAGTGAAGAACAACTGTTTAGTAGAAGGCAAAAATGGAGTTTCGGAATGGGATCTTTTGCTCAGTGGTTTATAAACAGTGCATTTAATATCTATGTTTTTACATATTATTTCACTGTTGTAGGATTACATATTAATTGGTATATGCTTGCTGCGTTACTTTGGACACTTTGGAATGCATTTAATGATCCCCTAATCGGGTATTTATCAGATCGTACACACACTAAATGGGGGCGCAGAAAGCCTTATATAATGCTAGGTTTAATTCCAATGTTAATATTAGAAATTATTATTTGGCTTCCTCCGACAGGAAATGATTTTCTTACTTTTATCTATTTGCTCATAATGTTAATCTGTTATGATACATTCTATACAATGATCGCACTTCCATATGATAGCTTATTTCCTGAATTATATACAACAGTAAAAGAAAGATCTGAAGTTAATACAATTAAACAAATACTTTCTGTTGTAGGGTTATTGTTTGCAGCATTAGTACCTGGATTAGTTCTTGCGAATGAAGAATCTAGAGGAACCTATTTATTAAATGGAATTATCACTTCGATAATAATCGCAATTTCTTTAATAGTTTCTTTAAAATGGGGAGTAACTGAACGTAAAGAATTTAAACTTGATTATCAACATGAATTCAAATTTTTTGATAGCTTGAAGTATTCACTGAAAAATAAAGGTTTTGTACTCTATACTGCTATGTTCTTTTTATATGAATATGTATTATTGCTCCTTGCGACATTAGTTCAAATATTTGGTAGGCAAGTATTAAATATTGATGCATTCGACACTTCTTTGATAATGGGAATAATGTATATCGTTGGTGCGGTTTCTGTTGTTTTATGGAGATGGTTAGATATTAAAATTGGAAGTAAAAAAGGGTATGCTATTTCTATTGTTGCTTATTTCTTTGCCTCATTACCACTTATGTTTATTAAAGCATATGAAATAGTATTAGTAATTGCAGCTTTAATGGGTCTTGGATTTGGTGGGATGCTTTATTTTATTTATTTAATTATTGCAGATGTTATTGATGATGACGAGTTAAAAACTGGTGTTAGACGTGAGGGCGCATTTTTTGGAATAACTAACTTTTTTATGCGACTTTCAATGATTCTATCAATCGTAACAATTGGATTAGTATTTGTTCAAAGCGATTGGGAAGTTTACGATCCTTTAATTGATGTTGATTTTGCTCTCAGATTTCTATTTATTATTATCCCTGGTATTGCATTAGGAATCACATTATTATGCTTATATCTTTATCCTTTTTCAAAATCCAAAGTTGAGGAGAATAAAAAGAAATTATTAGCATTACATAAGGAAAAGGGAGAAAAAGTAAAAGCTACTTAAGAATTCAATTTTTTTTTAATTAATTTAAAATTTAAGGTAAGAAACCATCTTATCTGTATTAATTTTTTAATCGTTTGAAATTTTCAAAGTTCCCTTTTTGTCATTAATTTGTGTTATTTGGTCAACAAATCAATAAATATTTATAAGTCTAAAGAGTTTATATTTGTTTTAATGCTTGATCCAAATCTGAGATTAGATCTTCTGGATCCTCCAATCCTACTGAAAATCTAAAATGTGTGTTTGAAATATTCATAGATTTACGTTCCCATGAAGCCAGATCTATTCCTGTCATAATTGAAGTATATTCTATAAGAGATGTAGTATCTCCTAATGATACCCCTACTTTAATTAATTTTAATACGTCTATGAATCTATTGCTTGCTTCCACCGATTCTAGCTCAAACCCAATCATTCCACTAAAATTTTTCATTTGTTTTTTTGCTAATTCATGAGCAGGATGAGATTTTAAACCGGGATATACTACTTTTGTTACCTTAGGATTATCTTCTAAGAATTCAGCTATTTTCATTGCATTTGATGAATGACGTGCCATCCGTAAATTAAGTGTCCTAATTCCACGTAAAATTAACCATGCATTAAATGGACTCAACACTTGACCTTGGGTTTCTTGCCAATAATAACGAATGTTTAAAATCTTATTTTTAGAACCAATCACTGCTCCTCCTAAGCAATCCCCATGTCCGTTTATATACTTTGTAAGACTTTCAATTACAAGATCCGCTCCAAATTCGAGTGGCTGTTGGAGAGCTGGAGAAGCAAATGTATTATCTACAATACATTTACCGTTAACTTCATGAATTAAATCTGCACATTTTTGTATATCTATTATATCTATAGTGGGATTTGAAGGTGATTCGAAAAAAAT
>JABXKB010000443.1 GCA_013375485.1 Promethearchaeota archaeon
TCAAATGGATGATATAAAACTTGTTCATGCTAAATCCAAGATAAACCTTAAACGATGCATTAGTTGTGGAAACTGTGTTGTGAATTCCCCAGAAGAAGCTATTCAACTCATTAAAAAATTTAAACTAAAAGTTCCTGATGAAAATGAAGAGCTATTGCATGCAAATATTTTAGCACTAAAAAATAAGTTAAGAGAAAAAAATAAAATTCTATCCTAATAAAGATTTTTTAAATTAAACTTTTACTCTGCCTACCAGTCCTAATATTCCGCCTCCTACTGCGAGGAAAAAACCAATCCACAAACCCCAAGAGGTAGTAACTCCCGATTCATTAACACTGCCCCAGAATACATTAACAACAGATCCACCTCCTACTATTTCCACAATCTCACTAAAATCACTTATATTACTTATAATATGGATTAAAAAGATAATTGGCCCTAAAAGGATCCAAATTCCACCAATGATTCTAGCAACTCTCGATTTTTTAATAATACTAGCAATGCAGAGGATTGATCCTAGTATTACGAATATTCCTCCAATTAATTCAAATATCCATATTTCATTTATCGATGAGATAGCCCCTGTAGTGCTGAAAGTTCCAAATCCTGTAAGATAGACTCCACCTGTTATTCCATAACCAGATGCTTCTATTCTATACCAACTTAAAAATTCGGGTATAAATAAGCTCAGAAGGATGCTTAGTAATCCAAGAATAGCACCAATTAAAGTAATAATCTTTCCGATTCTCATATTTATAACCGCTTCAGTATTAAATGTTTTTTATTAAAATAATTTATACTGTCTTATAATATTGGGTAATATTTTTAACTAAATATAATTTTAATGTAATTATTAAAAAAGGTTTCTAAATTTTTATTGAAGCCTTAGATTATCTCAGATCCTTTTAAGTTTTCGAAAACTCTCATTTTGTTGTATAATGTATTCTAAATTTAAAAATATGGAAAGTATATTGAAGAGATATGATTAGCAAGAGAAACGCATGATTTTTCCGATTTGAAAGAGTTTGTACCAAAATTTGAGAAGAAACACAGAAAAATGAAACTTCAAATAGAGAAAGATAACCTTGAAAGAAAACAAAAAACAATTCGAGACATAAATCATCTATTTAAGTCGTACACTAAGGAGATGTTATATAACCGATTGGAGAAATGCAAAAAAGAAAGTACGATATTAATGGAAAAATGGTCTACTTTAGGAAAGGGTGAGAGAACTCAGAGAAGAGCCACCATATCAAATAGAGCAGATGCTAATGCTAAAGAAATGATGTTAATCTAAGATGCAATTACCTATATGAGAATAAACAAACTAACTCAAATTTAAGAGATATGAGTAAGGGGAAAAATTTCACAAAGACGGAGAATTTCACCCCGATAGATAAGGAAATCCGTTTAGAGATAGGTTTAGAAAAAATGACTAAAACAGATCTATTTTTAAAATTTTAAATAACTTAAAGAGGATTCTATTGAATTCTTTGAAGGGCGAGAAGTAAAAATAAAAATAATCTCTAAAATAATTGGAACGTATAAAAATATAGAAAAGTATATTCTCATTCTAATAATTCCTTTTCTAATGGAAATCATACTTCTCATAAATTTATTGATTTCACTTTAGAAGAGTTAAATTCATATCTTTCCGAATTTCTTTCAGGATATAAATATTCAGATCATCCTTTTGATAATCATGTTATATCCAGAATTCGCACCAAATTACTGAATCTGTTATGCCATATAGATAAATTTTAGGGAATATTCCCGTCATGTCATTTCTAAACCTCAGTTTCTAAACCTAAGTAATATTTTTGATGTAGGTTGTATTACAATAGAAGTGCATAGAAATAATGATATAATTGATTGTTGTCATTTAGTAAATTGTTATTACAGATTCTTTCACGATACACTAGGAAAATACCATTGCTTTCCTGTTAGTATATTCTCTCTGAATTTTGCTATACCACTTTTTTCTAAAAAAAGTAGTGATCTTAACGCACGATCTTGTGACCAGTTCAAACTACTACAAACATCCTCTAA
>JABXKB010000212.1 GCA_013375485.1 Promethearchaeota archaeon
GTTTCAACAAGTTCAATCATAGCATTGTCTTTATTCATTAGATCTCTTAATTTTTGCCTAAAGCTCGCTTTGACTTTAGTACTTACAATTTTTCCTTTGTCGATTAGCACTGGTAGTACAGGAGCTCTTTCTGTGGTTCGATTTGTATTAGGATCAATAAAATAGAATATGCATATTGGAATACCCACTATAACATTTTTAGTCTTTATTTCAAGAGTATAATTATTAAAAAAATTCTGAACACTTGTCATTTCACGATCTATTATAGATTCGATATTGTCTAAACAAGATTGTTTTTCTGTTTTTATATATGCAATTACATCTTCAGCAGAAGTTAAATCACTGCTTAATTCACTGTGTTTTGCATCAATTTGTTTTTCTACTTCAGATTTTTTACGTTCTAATTCTCTTATTTTTTGCTGTTTTGATTTTTCTAGATCATTTATTTCTCGCTGTACGTTTTTCCTTAACTGAGCAATTTCACTTTGATATCTAGAAATAGAATTACCAAGATCTCGATATTTTAAATTAATATCTTTTAAAGCTTCTTCTACTAAAAAAAGATCACGTTGATTAATCGCATTTTTCATACCATCAACACTACGCTTGAGATTACCGATATCATTGTTTAATTCTCCAGTTTTATCATTTAATTTGTATTTACCAATTTTAACTAGCTCTTCTGGAGATTTTTCAATTTCTCGTTCCATTTCTTGCTGTAATTCTTTATTAAGTATTGCAAGTTGCTTCTCTTCTTCCCCTGTATCTACTTTTGTGTCTCTAATTTTATCAACTTGTTTACCCCCTTTTTCAATCCATCTCTCACATAGCTTTATAATAGCATCTCCATAGGTTTCAAGTATACTAGCATCTTTTTGAGATACAAATTCTGCAATTTCAGGCACTATATTTGTTTGGTTTACACTTTTGGCAATAGGGCCACCTTCCAATAGAAAATAGGGCGTTGAATGTGACCCTAAATCGTATTGGTTTAGGAAAAAATTTTGGAAATACTCAACTTCATTTCTATTAAATAAAGCTTCTTGAATTATGGTTCCTCGTTTAAAATTCTTTGGTCTTCTTAGATATGTAGTATTATAAGTTTGTAATGAATTTAAAAAAGAAATGGGATCTGCTCCCTTTATAACATTCTCTGGCCTTGGTGGCATTTGAGCAAATTTCCCTACACTAAGCCTTTCTTGCTTATTCATAAGATAACTACAAACGCAAGCTCTGGTATCACTTAAGGGAATTAATCGAACTGGCCAAAAAGCTGTAGATATCTTTGATAATTTTCCTAATTTTTGAATTTTCTTGCCATAAATCCCTATACATTCAATCAAACCCATTGCTAATTCATTTAATAAAGCAGCTTGGCTTCGTGCAGGAGTAATTTCACCCATATTTATTAAATAAGGTATAACATTGTTAACCATAATTGTTTCACTTAATTTTTCTATATTATTTTTTAATACCTATAGAATAATTAAAGTTTTGGTTTTAACTCTATTCAAATTAGAGATTTTCTTCAAAGATTTAAATATTAAAAGAATGAAATATTTGAGATATAATTGAAAAAAAAATTTTGAATTCTCTTTTATCTTAAAATTTCTTCATACAGTTTTTGGATAAATCCATCAAAATCGTCTTTTGTAAATTTAACATTCAATAAGGGTGTAAGCAAGAAAGGAATTAAATCCTCCTTTTCATATATAGGTACTATTTTCATCAATCCCTTTTTCCTCATCTGAAAAGCAGCTTGCCATTCGTCTTCTACAGCTTTAGATCTAATTGAATTTTCTGAGCAGAAAAACACAAAAACTTTAGTTATTGCTAATGTTCTTTCCATATATGTTACAATATTTTCGCCACTATCCACTTCCCAAAAGAAAACTTTATCGATTTGTGGAAGAAATTCCAAACGTTTGGCAACTTCCTTGATATCAAAGTATTCTGTATCAAGAGTTGAATAACTTAAAAACACATTAAATCCTTTAGTAAAGTAATTTCGGATGTTATGGATAAATAAAGGATAATTAGATAATTGATCATGTGTGACAACTCCTTCATTAAGATCTCTTTTAAATACTCTTAAATTTTCAAAATTAGTATCGACAGTACCCTTATCTGGAAAAGTTTTTGAAAAAATTTGTTCCCAATTATCTTGAGATGTAATTATTGAACTATAATGAGTAAAATCTAGAAGTTCCATTCTATCGATTTGTACTTCTGGTTTTTTAGGTTTTAAAGCCTTTATCTTAGTTTCTATTGTTGTTTTGATGTATTCAGGAACTCCTTCGTCCCACCATGTATATTCATAAGAATCTTTCAACTTTTTTTTTATCAAACTGCGAATATTGGTTTCAAAATTCTCAATTTCTGTTCTTGCGGTCTCTCTTTGTCTTTTAAAAGCAGCTTTTCTCTTAATTCTTGGTCTTAAAACAACATAAGTACTTATAGCGCCAGCGGAAGCCACAGCTCCAATAATAATTAAAATAATCCATATTAATTCGATACCCCCATTACCAGGTAAATCTTCTATCTGCAATTCTGCTTTTTTTAAATTATATTCTGCATTACTTCGTAGAGAACCATCTTTTTCACTATACGTCTCATTGATTGAATTGAGTGGATCTAAAATTAATTCCATTACTAAACCACCACTAGTTGTAACACCTTCAATTTGGATGAGATCACTATAACTCACATCAACGTCTAGATTTAAGGGATCATTAAAATTATCCCATAATGTCAAATTATATAAATCAATCCTTATTATAATTATCACATTTTCAGCCCTCCAGATGCCATTATTAATTATGGTGAAATTGAGGGTAAAAGGTAACCCATAATCAGCCGCCGTTGCTTCAAAACCAATTACGTGTAAATTAGGCATGGGATACCACCAACGATTCAAGGGTTTTGTGTTCAATTCAACTTCTTTACCATCTAAAAAAGTATCTCCATCAGTATCATTATTATTCGGATCAGTTCCATTAAGATATTCATAGAGATTTAGAAGTAAATCGTTATCGGTATCGGTTAAATTATCCGTGCCTTTAGTGGCATTTAATCCATTAAATACTTCCCATCCATCAGGCATATTATCTAAATCTGTATCATTTTTTTGAGGATCAGTTCCATTAAGAAATTCGTAGAGATTTAGGAGTAAATCATTATCCATATCGATAAAATCGTCTGTATCATTAGTAGCATTCAATCCATTAAATACTTCCCATCCATCAGGCATATTATCAAAATCAGAGTCAGGATTTTGAGGATCAGCTCCATTAAGATATTCGTAAAGATTTAGGAGCAAGTCATTATCTGCATCGGTTAAATTATCCGTGCCTTTAGTGGCATTTAATACATAGAAAATTTCCCACCAATCAGGCATATTATCAAAATCAGTGTCCGGATTCCATGGATTGGTTAAATTAAGTGCTTCCCAATAGTCATTTAAACCATCATAATCGGAATCAGGATTAGTAACATTAGTTCGATAACTGTCAACACCTAATGTATATTCTTCATAATTATATAACCCTTCTCCATCAGTATCCTGATTTGTTGGATAATAAAGGGGTTTATTATCATAAACGTTAGGAAGTCCACTTATTAAATAAGATGTATCCCCAATCCCATTATCATCAACATCATCACCATTATAATCATCCCAATAATTTCCGGCGAAACCATCATCCCAATAATTATTTCTTTCATCATCTTCAGCATTTATGTTATTATTACTAAAATCGTTATAATAGATTGTATTGTTATAACACCAATAATCAATTGTGAGACCATAGTCATTATTATGACTAATTTCATTTCCTAAGATTTTACAATTATTCGATTCTTCTTTTAAAATTATTCCTGATTTTTCATTATAACTAAATATATTTCTACTAATCTTGTTATTTTTGCTATAATATAGATATAAACCAGTTCCTGAATATTGTTCATACCAGATATAATAATTATGAATATCATATTTGCTGTATTTATTGTAATTAAAAGAATTGTTAAGAAAACTGCAGTTATTAGCATTGAATCCATCCAAACCCAGGGAATTATTGTTGAAGACATTAGACTGGATTGTAAGATTACTACTATAATATACAGAAAATCCAATAAAATTATTATTTATGATATTAGAAGAAAAGTTAAGATTGGCACAATTTGTCATTGAAATACCTATATATTTGTTATAAGTAGAATTAAAATTTGAGAGAGTAATATTATGACAATTATATAGATACAATCCTAAACTGGCATTAGATATCTCTATGTTTGAGATAAGTGAATGATTACAATTAATTAAATAAATTTGCCCTGGATCTGTAAAATTTAAAGGAGTTAAATTATTTTCATCAATATAATAATAGAAAGGTTTCCCATTCACTAAATTTGTATTATCTATAAGAACATCTGGTTGTAAAAGAAATCCACAATTATATAGTGAATTCCGACTAATTAAAGACTTATCAGACTCTTGAACCATAACACCACATAAATAATTATCTTTGGCTGTATTATCTGTAATATTCGTATCAATAGATTCTGTAACAAAAATACCCCCCGTGCTGTAATTAATAACGTTATGTGATATATTGTTATTGTAGCTATTTTCTATCCCTATCCCAAAATCAAGACAATTATTAATGTCATTTTTGAATATTGTGTTGTTTTTACTAGAAATACCTACTCTTATACCCCGATCTGTAATAAAACTAGCTGAATTATTGTATATAATATTATGAGAGCAATTCCATAAAGAAATCCCTGTAGTAGTATAAGAAATATTCAAATCTTTTATATCAGAATTATTGCAATTAACTAATATGACTTGCCCAGGATCTGAGAAATTATTTGAATTTAAACCTTTTTTATTAAAGTAATAGTAGATTGGTTTATTATTTACTGTATTTGATGTATCTATGTTTAACAAAGAAGGTATAGACGAAGCATGATAAAGAAGATGTAATCCACAATTCTCCATTTGGTTCCCAGATAAGGATATATTATAAATTCCATAGAGAAATATTCCCGCAAAACCATTAAATCTGGCCGTATTATATGATAAATTATTATATTGTCCGCCCCATAAACAAATACCATTTCCCTTCATTTCAGGATAAGTATCTTCTAATTTTTTGGTATTATTATCAACAGTATTAAAGACGACATCATTATAAAAACTCCACTGCATCCAAATCCCATTAGAGCTATTACTAATAACATTTCCAGATATTAGATTATTATGGCAAGTATCAAGAACTATACCGTTATTTGTATTATTGAGAAGAGTATTATTCAAAAGTTTATTGTAATAGCTTTCTTTTAAATCGATACCTAGCTTTTGGTGTTCCCCTCCCTTATTATTATTATTAACAATATTTCTAATTAGCTTAATCTCATAACTGTATTCAATATAAAATCCTTTTTGAAAATAAGAAACATTATTTTCAACAAAAGTATTATTAAAATTCGATCTTAGATAAATTCCAATATCGCTTCCGTTATTTATATCATTATTAGAGATTATACTATTATTACTATAAAATAAATAAAGTCCATATACATTAAATTGGCTTAACTTACAGTTAGAAATACTAATATTATTACAAAAGCTCGTGGCAATCCCATTAGAAGATTTATTAATTCTACAGTTAGAAATACTAATATTATTGCAAAAATTCGTGGCAATCCCATAAGAAGATTTACTAATGTTAAAATGAGAAATTCTTGAATTATTACATCCAATTAATATGATTTGACCCGGAATTCCTCTACTTGTAAAATTGACCGTATTTAGCCCCGTTTTATTTAAGAAACAATAAAGTGCTTTATTATTAACTAAATTATCTTCAGTTATAGTATTTGATAACATTGGATTTATATTCCCTTCAAAATCTTGGAAATATAAACCACATTCCCTCATCTTATTATTTGAAATTGTATTATAACTTGAATCACGAAGTTGAATTCCACTATAAAAGTTATAATTTATATTGTTCGAAAAAATGGAATTATTATTAGAATTAAGAAAGAAAATCCCAAATTGATTATTATTAATATAATTTTCAGTAACTATTGAATAATTGCTTTCAATGGAAGAAAATCCCACATAATTATTGGAAAGTGAATTTCTTTTTATCCTATTCTCAAGAGAACCCGTACTACAATCAATTGCACCCTGTTTATTTTCTGTCCCATTATTCAAAAATATGGTATTATTTCTGCTATATCGCAAATAAATTCCATAGTAAATGTTATTACTAACATTATTTTTTGAGAGTGAATTATTATCACTGAATTCCATCCTAATTCCATGATAATGGTTAAACAGAACGATATTATCTGAAATATTACTAAAACAGCTATAATGTAAATCTATCCCGTATCTATTATTTGCTATATTATTCTTGGAAATTGTATTATTAGTACAAAATTCAGTTAAATATAGCCCACTCTCTATATTGTCATTAATACTGTTTTCAAAAATCCAATTATTTATGCTATTATTTAAAAAAATACCATTACCTTGATTATCAGAGCAATTATTATTGAAAATTCTTCCATTTGAGACATTATTTAATTTAATTCCTGCGAAATTGGTTCCCGATTTAGAATTAAATACAGTACAGCTCTCAATTTTAAAATATTCATTAGAATTTTCAATTAAGATGCAGTTTCCAGAACCCTGACCATCTATGATAAAATCTTCTATAATATAAGGATCAGAAACATTTCCAAAACCTGTACAAATACCAGCAATCTTGGTGTCAGACCAATTGTTATTAATATGAATAGTACCTGATAATTGTGCTACTCTTAAACTAGAATCATCTGAATTATATTTACTTAATTTTTTATTGAGGAAATAATCAGGATTAATAAATAATGATAATAAAAAGAGAGAAAATACAATTATAATTTTAATTTTTTTATTACACTTCATTGAGATTTCAATTTTTAAAAATAATTGGGTATAAGTATTATTTTACTTTTCCGTATATTAATATTTTTACACTTGGAATTATACTTTATTTTATAATTATCTTATTGAATTTGATTAAACCTAGGTTTATAGTTTTTTATATTTTAAAGAAATAATATAATTATCAGCTGAATCGAATTTTTATAAATTAAAAAATGTAGATTAAATATGAATAAAAAATTTCTTGAAGAAAAAGGAGCCCTTATAACAGGTGGAGCTACTGGTTTTGGTAGGGGGGTTGCTTTTGAATATGCAAAAAGAGGTGCAGATTTAGTCTTAGTCGACATTAAAGAAAAAGAGCTTGAAGAAACTGCTAAAGAGATTAAAAATAAGTATAATAACAAGGTAATTCCAATAATCTGTGATGTATCAAAATCAGATCAAGTAGATTCAATGGCAAAACAGGCTCTTGAAGAATTAGATAATATTTATATTTTATATAACAATGCGGGAATAGCCCCTCATTATGGACTTAATTTATTCAGAACAGGGGAAGATGAGTATGATCTAATTATGAATACAAATCTTAAAGGACAATGGCTTGTTGCTAAAGCTCTAGGCAAAAAAATAAGTCGCCAAAAATCCGAACCTATTGCAGGAAAAATAATTTGTTGTGCATCTGTTGTTGGTGTGACTCCAAATTCAGCACTTCCAATTTATGGTATCTCAAAAGCAGGAGTTATTCTTTTAGCAAAGATACTTGCACAAGATTTAGCCCCAAAAGTCACAGTAAATTCTAATTCTCCAGGATTTCATGTTACTCCAATTTTCAACAATGATCCAGATATATTAAAAAAAATGTTAAGAGAAGGATATGTGAAAACTCCAATGAATAGATTAGGAACTGTAGAAGATGTTGTCAAATTAATGATTTTCTTAGCATCTCCTGCATCGAATTTTATAACGGGTCATAATTTTATGATAGACGGTAGAATTGCTGATGTGGGTATACCAGCAACATTCTTAAAGTCTAAAATATAAATTTAAAATTAATAAATTAAGAGGAAAAATAAATGTTTAATAAATTTTTAGAAAGGAAAGGAGCTCTTATTACTGGTGGAGCTTCAGGGTTTGGAAGAAGTGCTGCATTTGCTTTAGCTGAACGAGGAGCAGATTTAGTATTAATAGATATTAATGAGGAATTGTTAGAGGAAACTAGTAAAACCATAACTCAAAAACTAGGTCAAAAAGTTACTCCAATAATCTGTGATGTTTCAAAATCAGATCAAGTAGAAACTATGGCAAAGCAAGCTTTTCAAGAATTGGATAATATTTATATATTATTCAACAATGCAGGCTTAGGATATCCATATGGAGCAGATTTGTTACGTACAAAAGAAAGTGACTGGGACAGAATATTAAATATTAATTTAAAGGGTCAATGGCTAGTG
>JABXKB010000213.1 GCA_013375485.1 Promethearchaeota archaeon
ACAAGTTTTTGATCTTCAACAACATCCCTGACTACGCAAAGAGCGTCATGAATAGCTCTTTCAACTTCATCAACGACAAGTTCAGTTCCTCCTCTAATAAGAATTACAACGGATTTAGGATCTTTACATTCTTCGATGAAAATCCAGGAGTCATTCATAATTTTACGTTCTTCTACTAGTCCAGCCCATCCAAGCTTATCAGCGACGATATCATCAAGGTTGGTAAAAATTGTACCACCAGTGGCCTTTGCGAGTTTTTCAATATCAGATTTCTTAACTCGTCTTATTGCCATAATTCCTGCTGTAGAAAGAAAATGTTGAGCCATATCATCAATTCCCTTCTGACAAATTACGACATTTGCGCCAGAATTTTCGATTTTCTTCACCATCTTTCTTAGCATATTTTCTTCTTCATCTAGAAATTGCTGGATTTGTTCTGGGCTAGTAATTTGAAGTTTAGTCTCAAATTCAGTCTTTTCAATTTCGATAGCACTTTGTAAAAGTAAGATTTTTGCGTCGCTAACGCTCTTTGGCATACCAGAACTTACAACTTCTTTATCTAGGATAATACCTTGAATTAATCCTGTATCATCGATTGAATCTCCTTCCTTCTTTTGAATCTGGACTTTTTCAATGTCAGCAACCCAGGTTCCATCTTCTTTTTTCTCGGCAATTGCTTTAATAGCATTCATACAAATTTGAGCTAATTTTTCTTTTGATTCTGAAACAATTTTACTGGACATGCAAGTCATAGCAGCGTTTTTTAATCCTTCTTCATCCTCAATACCACTTTTTACCGATATTGCATCAAGGATCTCAACTGCTTTATCAGCTGCTTTTCTGAAACCCTCAGTTATCACAGTTGGATGTATCTTCTGTTCTAAAAGTTTTTTAGCCCGTTTTAGAAGTTCTCCAGCAAGAATAACTGCTGTTGTAGTTCCATCACCAACTTCTGAGTCTTGAGTTTTTGCAACTTCTACCATCATTTTAGCAGCAGGATGTTGCACATCAATCTCCTTTAAGATTGTTGCTCCATCATTGGTAATTACGACATCACCAAATTGGTCTACGAGCATTTTATCCATACCCATAGGACCTAGCGAAGTTCTAATAGCTTCAGCGATAACTATAGCTGCAGCGATGTTATTTTGCATAGCATCTCTACCACGTGTTCTTTCCGTACCTTCTCTCATTATTAATACGGGTGTTCCGCCTAATTGTGCCATTTTTTTTCACTTTTTGTTAATTTAATTATTGTGTAATTTTTTTGAAATAGTATTTTATTTATATAGATCTCTAAGTCATAAAATTAAAAAAGTTTACGAATTTAGAAATTTAGAATTCAAATCACTTCAAGAATAAATTAATCAATTTTGGATAAGGGGATTTTATATAAAAAAACCAAAAAGTTCTATTTTATAAATTTATAAAGAATTAGGGTACTAATAATGGTCTTATTTAGTTAGTTCTCTTCTTTTTAATCGCAGATCTTTTCCATGACATCTACGGCATTTCTTTGCTCTTAGAGGATTAAGTGCACCACACCGTCTACATACCGTTTTTTCTAAAAGATGGTATCTTGCTATACGTCTTTTAGTTGGGTCATCAATCGGGGACATTTTTTCTCAGTTTTTGTTTTCTTATTGTTTTTTAAGGCTTGGCTTAGATATTATAATAATGAGAATATCTTCTAAAACGCATGATTCAAAATAAAATTTTTGTTTAGGATATTGGGAGATATGATAAAATTAAAATTCTATAAATCATAGATCTACTCATACTTTACATTATATAATATTAGATGAGTAATTGTGCCAAGAGAAATTTTTGATGAAGAAAAGTTTCACGAGATTTCTGAGTATGCAATTCATTGTCGAGTCAAGCGTTTAAAAGATATAGTGAAACTAAAATTGAGAACCAAGAAAATTCTCTATACTTTTAAAGTGGAACCGATGACAGCAGAAAGATTATTAAAAAACATTAGCTGTGATATTATCGAATTATAGAATATCTTTTGATTAATTCAGTTTGTTTTATTTCACTCAATATTTTAGAGATTAAATTACTCTAAGGTATAAGAAGAACTTCCTTTAAATAATGCTTGTACCCCACTAATTTTCATTTACTAAAAAAGATAATTATAAATTATTTTACAGTTATTTTATTCTTATAATAGATAATCGTTAAGATAATTTTAAGATGATACAGGCGCTATATATCTTTCAGAGCAATACAAAGGATCTTATGTACAATAAGAATTTTCAAAGTGATGAAAAATTAGAAATGTTTGATTCCTTTTTTTCTGCACTGCAAACATTTGTTTCAGAGCTCACTGAAAGTAGTTCCGAATCATTGAGTACTATTGAATTAGGTGAATATTTCGTCTTAATTACACGTATACTGGAAACGATATCTGATTTAGTTGTTATTACTGATAAGGAAGATATCAAAGAAGTACAAAAGTTAATCCCTAAAATAATTGAAATTATAATGAGTCATCAGGATTTATTTATTAAATGGGACCGTAAACCAGAAAAGCTCGAGATGTTTGATTTAAAAATTATTAAACTAATCCTTTCAGATAAAAAATTACTTTCTGGATCTTCTCTAACTACTGACCAGAGTACAATTTTAAAATCAATATGGGAACAAAAGGGTAGCTTATCTGAGCAGTTAAGAGAAGATTTATTAAAAAAAAGGGATGAATTAGAAGGAAAATATTCCATAGAAGAAAATTTTATTAAAAAGTATGAGATTTCAAAGAAATTAATTGAGATCTCTGAAAAACTTCGAGATGATGAGAAATTTATAGAATACCAAACAGAAGCTAAATCTCTTAAAGATGAAATAAAAGATAGAAAATTAAGGTTAAATTATTATTTAGATAAAGTAAAAGAATCATTGGAATATTCTAAATATGCGGAGACTTATTCTTATCTTTATTCTTTCTGTTTAAAACTTGCAAATTTTACCGATCCCCAACTTATATCAAAATATAGAACCCTCGCAAAAACATTACTTAACCGAAGTAAAGTACCTAAAGAAGAATTTAGGCAAGTAATTGAAGATATATCAATGATAGAGAAAGAGATTAATGAACATTTATCAATAAACATATAATTTACTTTTTTAAATTTAAAAATCAAGCAATTTTAGTATTTAGCTGTTTATAATTCAAATAATTTTTTGAATTTCGGGATAGAGCCTTTTTTAAATATAACATTTAAGAAATCTTATCATAAAATTAATTAACCATTTTTAATAGAGATCAATCACAATACAATTTATCAAATAGATATAATAGAATAAACTTAAAGTTTAGATCATCGTTCTGGTTTAATATTGATGAAAGTTCTTCCGGCAGATAAGACGTGCATAAATTCTGGCTTTTTATGTTCTAATTGTCAAGCTAGACTTGATGCTGGAGATATAACAGAATTTGAGATTGATTTAGCAAAAGATCTAATTCAATTAGAGGAAGAAGAAGAAAAATTTGCTTTTCTCAGAGATATTTCTTTTTATAAAGCTATTGATTATGAAGATGTTGTAATAATTGTTGTAGCGAAAAAGGATAAGCTAAAAATATCACAAGAATTAATAGATTGGATAAAAGAAACATATGAAATAGATGAAATAATTTTTGTTGAGAAAACTAATAAACCACGCCCCGTTGTAGAAGCTTTAATTAATCCCTATAAATTAGTGTCATTAAACGAAATTTTCCTTGCTACTGGAGATATTCAATTTAGAGCTGTACTTTGGGAAGATGATAAGGAACATTTTTTATTTACTCAAGAAGAAATTGAAGAACTTATTTTTGAATTAACGGGAAATATTACTCGAGTTGAATTTCAATAATAAGTAATGTTTAATTATCTAATTTCTTAATATTAGATAGATTTACTGTGGAAGAATATAAACAAGTAATTTTAGTTAGAACAGATTTACAGATGGGAACTGGGAAAAAGTGCGCCCAATCATGTCATGCGAGTGTTTCAGCTTCAGATTTAGTAAGAATCCAAAATAAATCAGCTTGGAAGAATTGGAAGAATTCTGGACAGAAAAAAGTAGTTCTTAAAATACAAAGCATGGACCAATTAAAAGAATTAGTAATTAAACTTGAATCAAATAAGATGCCGTATTTCATTGTTAATGATGCGGGACTTACTCAATTAATACCTGGTACAACAACTGCAATTGGTATTGGTCCTGTATTATCCACTGAAATTGATAAAATAACCGGAGATTTAAAATTATTATAATAGTAAAACTGTAGGCTAATAATTTGGTTGACTTAGAAACAGAATCTTATTCTTTTAAGGAAAATAATGAAAGAGAAGTAGAGAGATTTGTTGGAATTCAAACTTTTGCTACTCAAAAGATGGATTTTATTGGAGGAGAATACAAAAGTATTTTTAAGGATTTTATTGTAAGAGAAATTGATACTCATGGAAATATTCTTGACATAAAAGAGGATTCTAAGAGTTATTCGTTTTCTGAAGAATTAAAAGACAGATATACAACCTTTAATTTAGTAAAAATTAATAAAGATACATTTGAAGCAATAAGAAGGATTGGTAAAGCATTGAACATTCCTTATAATCTCATCAATTATTCTGGGTTAAAAGATAAATTTTCAATTTCAGTTCAAAAAATTTCTATTAAAGGAGATAATATCGAAAAATTAAGAAATCTTAAGATTAAAGATATTTTCATTAGAAAAATTATTCCAACTAAAAAACCTGTCAAGTTGGGAAGTCATTGGGGTAATCATTTTACAATTGTATTAAGAAACATCGAAGATAATAAGAATTTAAAAAGCGAAATTGGGAATTATGTAAAATTTTTAAATAACTTTGGATTTCCTAACTATTTTGGTCTTCAAAGATTTGGAAATTACAGGCCTAATTCGCATATTGTTGGGCGCTGTCTTCTGGAAGGTAATTTTAAGAAATCCTTTGAAGAATTTGTTTCAAAAACATACACAACTGAATCAATTATATCAAGGCAGGCAAGGAGAGAGTTTAGAATAACCGGAAATCTTGAAAAAGCATTCAAAGAATTCCCAAAAAGTTTGAATTATGAAAGAAATATGATCCAATATTTAATTGAAAACCCAGAAGATTATGAAGGTAGTATTAATACCTTATCTTTTGATTTGAAGAAGTTATTAATTAGTTCCTTTCAATCATATCTATTTAACAAGATGCTTTCAAAAAGAGTTGAAAAAGGATTTTCTTTATTTGAACCTATGAAAGGTGATGTTATTAGTATACTAGATGATTATAATGGGAATATAACTCAAGTAAAATACATTTATGGTGGCAATTTGGATAATTATTTGAAGAAAGCATTAAATCTAAATCGAGCTGCAATAGTAATACCCTTAATTGGTACTAATACAAACTTAGATGATTTTCCATTCATGAAATTAATTTTCGAAAAAATTGTAAAACAAGAAAACATTGATAAGGATATTTTTAATAAAACCTTGAATTTTGGAGAAGAATTTAAAGGTTCTATTAGAGCTATGATTGTGAAACCAACTGGATTGAAAATATTTGAATTAGCTGACGATGATCTTAATCCTGGAAAGAAAAAAATCAAGTTTGAATTTTCTCTTCAGAAGGGAAGTTATGCAACAATGTTGATCAGAGAGTTTATTAAATAACTTGAATAGCATATGATTTTATAGTTTCAATTCCAAAAATATCAATTAATTTCACTGAAACTTTATAACTTCCTGATTCCTTATAATGGTAGAAATCTGATTTCAAAGGGAGTATCCTAATTTTGGGAGTTCTATAAGAAAACCACATATTTTTAAAAATGTCATTTTTAGAATTAAAATCAATTGACCAGTAATCAATCCAGTCTGAATATGACTTTATTTTTTCTTTAATTTTATCTGAAACAAAATCCTCAAAAGATATTTTATAATCAATCAATTCTATTTTAATTTTCTTATCATTTTGATGGATTTTAACATTAAAATCAGTGGATCCTTTCAATTCACTTACTTTTTTATTCCGAATATCCTTCCTTATAAAAACCTTAGGTATTGAATTTGTTTCATCCCTTTTATCGATTCCTAAGATATTAAAGGAACTAGGATCTTTATTATAACTCTTTTTCCAATTTACTGTATCATTACTTTTACTTACATTGAGAATTCTTTTCCTTATCATATGAATCGAGTACATATTTGAATCACATCCGATCCATTTTCTATCAAGCTTTTCTGCTACTGTTAGTGTAGTCCCTGAACCGCAAAAAAAATCAGATACAAGATCACCCCTATCTGTAGATGCTAAAATAATCCTTCTTAAAAGACGTTCTGGTTTTTGAGTTGAAAAGCCTTGATATTCTGCTGTATTTGCTCGAATATAAGGAATGTCGTTCCAAACATCTCTAGGAAAAATTCCTTCCTTTTCTATATACACTTTCCTAGATAACTTCTTTCCATTATGACTTCCACCTCTATAGTAGAAAACACCCTTATCATCCTTCTTCAACGCATTTTTTACACGATCAGAAAATTCTTGGTATATTTTAGGATTATCATTAAATTTGTAATCATCAGATTTTGAGTAGAAAAGTATTGTATCATAAGATCTGATAAAAAATCGTCTTGTTTTTACTGAAGCAGCAGGATAAGCCCAAATTATCTCATTCCTAAAATTTTCACTTCCAAAAATCTCATCCATTATTAATTTTATATAATGAGATATATGCCAATCTAGATGTACATATATTGAACCATTACTTGATAATAACTCTTTCATTAGAACAAGTCTTTCATATAAAAAGTTCAGATATGAGTCTATTCCTTCTTTCCACTTATCTTTATAAGCGATATTATCTAAGTAATTTCCATTTTCTCCTATTTGAATTTTAAGATTGAATTCACCTCCTGTTGCAAAAGGAGGATCAATATATATAAGATTTATTCTATTTTTGAACGTATTCAATAATGATTTCATTACTAATTTGTTTTCTCCCCAAATCAGTAGATTTTTCCATTCTTTGTCTAGTTTGAATGAACGTCTGTTAGAAGAGTAAATATCAAGAATATGATATGGACCAGTTTCTTTTATTTCTAAAGGAATATCATTTTTCCTTTTTTTACCATTCCATTTCAAAACTACCATAAATTATAGATAAGAAGGCAAAAATTTTATTTTTAATTTAACTTTTAAAATTATATTTTTTTAGTAAAAAATTACATAATGGTACAAATATATGATGGATAAACTAGGAGATTGGAGAAAAACACATTATACTAAAGATCTCTCTCAGGAAATGGTGGGTAAGGAAGTGATTTTAGGAGGATGGGTCCGAAATTACAGAAATCTCGGGGGATTGAAATTTATCTCATTACAAGATAAATATGGAGAACGTCAAATAACCTTAAAAAAGGGTGTTGTCTCTGATGAATTATTTGAAAAAACAAAAATCGGATATCAATATTGCTTAATGGTAAAGGGAATTGTAAAAGCATTCAATGAAGCACCTGGAGGCATTGAAATAATTCCCTCTGAAATAAGGTTATTAAACACAACACCTGAAAAGCTTCCTATAGATATGACTGGAGAAACTGTTTCTGAGCTGGATCTCAGATTAAATCATAGAGCATTAGATCTAAGATCCCTTAAAAATCAAGCTATTTTTAGGATCAGAGGAGAAATGCTTAGATCTATTCGAAAATTCTTATTCGAAAGAGATTTTACGGAGATTACAACTCCCAAAATTATAGGTTCTGCAACAGAGGGAGGTACAGAATTATTTCCGATAATATATTTTGATAAAGAAGCATTTCTTACCCAATCTGCTCAATTATATAAAGAACAATTAAGTGGAGTATATGAGAGAGTATTTGAAATAAGCGATTGTTTTAGAGCTGAAAAAAGTCGTACAAAAAGACATATTTGTGAGATTTTTACTTTAGATATCGAAATGGCTTTCTCAACAATGGAAGATATTCTGAAAATATTAGAAGAAATAGTTCATAACACCATTAAAGATATAAGAGAGAATCAGATGTCAGCATTAAAATATTTGGAAATGGAAGATAAAACAATCGTACCAGAAATTCCTTTTCCAAGATATAGATATGAAGAAATTATTAATTTATTAAACTCTAAATTTAAAATTGATATTGAGTTTGGTGAAGATATTTCTACCGATGCGTATCGAAAATTAGGTGAAGATTTAACAAGCTATTATTATATAACTCATTGGCCAATGGCTATTAAGCCATTTTATATTATGCCTTCAGAAAATCCTAAATATAGTGAATCTTTCGATTTACAAAAAGG
>JABXKB010000214.1 GCA_013375485.1 Promethearchaeota archaeon
CGCTCGTTTTTAAACGTGTTTCTCTTAATAACCATGTTTGAGTTCTTTTTGCCCTTAGGCAAAATTCTAATACTTCAGCCCAGATTTCAAATTTACTACGTCTTGAAGAACTCATTCATACATCACCACAATAACTATTACGGGAGTACCTCCTCATCAAAAAAAATTGAATTTTCTGAAGAGAATTGTTCTAATTCTTGAGCCCAATCGTCTAATTTAGGGATTAATTTTTCCCATTTGACGATTTCTCTTCCTATCTTAATTGAAGTCATCAAATTCATAATCCAAAAGACTAGCATTGATAGAAATAATATTACCATACAGATCATTATTACAGAATTCGCATTTTCAGCATCCAAAAGGCGTGTAAATAAGAAAATCACATAAAAACCCGAAATGAAATTAAAGAATAAAAAAGTGCTTACTAATTTACTCAAATTTGTTTTTTTTTTGGAATAGCGATTAAAAAACGCATAAAAATTGGTAATATATGGTACAATTCCGTTGTAGAGAGCAGTTCGTGTTTCTTCATCACCTTTATCCTGTTTAAGAGAACTATTTCCTCTGATTATAAATAAACCGTAAAAGATAATCTGTATTCCTAATTGAATGATTAGCATAGAAAGGACTGTAGTTATAAAAATGTCCACTATAATTCCGAATAAGCCATATCGTTGAGATAGTTTAAATGTTAATTGTCCTGTGATCAGTAGATATGTCCATAGAATCATAAATCCTATAGCTAATAGAAAAAACAAGATTAAAGATGAGAAATGATTTTTAAATAACTGATTTATTCTTCTTAATTTTGTATATAATGATTTTTGGCTCTGAATTAATCCATTTTTTTCATTCTCGATTTTTTCCATAATTTTACCTTAGAAGTTATTATAATATGCAAGGGAACAATGATATATAAGTATGTAAGGAAAAATGGTGGCTAGGGGCCTAGAGTCCTCCTTTATTTTACTTTTCTGAATCCTTTTTAATTGTAATTACATTACATAACCTTAATAGAAAGTATATATGTGAATTGAAACTTTATGTCCTCCGAATTCGAACAGAAATTAGAAAAATATGCTGAAGTGATATTAAAAGTAGGGTTAAATGTCCAGCCCGGACAGCGACTTCTGATTGGAGGTCCTACGTTAGACGCTGATGGGGTTCCACTTGAATCTGCTCCTTTGGTAAGGTTAATTGCAAAGAAGGCTTATCAAATGGGGGCTCGATTGGTTGATGTGGTTTGGGGGGATGAGCAATTACGCTTAATCCGATTTCAGAATGCTCCTACAAATTTAATTGAAGAATATCCGAAATGGAAAATAGATGCGAGATATGATATTTCTAAAGCAGGAGATGCGAATCTTCATTTTCTAAGTCCGAATCCCGAGTTATTAAGCGAAGTGAAACCCGCATTAATTTCACAGTTCCAAACAGCATTCTATAAGCAAATGAAACATGTTTATGATCTACTTACGAGTAATGCATTCAACTGGTTAATAGTCTCATTTCCAAATGATGATTGGGCGGATAAACTTTTCCCAGATGTTCCTCAAAATAGTCGAAAGGATAAACTTTGGGATGCAATTTTTGAGATTTGCCGTATAAACCATGAGGATCCAATATCTGCGTGGAAGATTCACAACGAAAATCTCTCTGAATGTTGTAAATATTTAAATCAAAAACAGTATACTGCGCTAAAATTGATGGCTCCTGGAACAGATTTAATGATTGGCTTACCTACTGATCATATTTGGCAGGGTGGAAGCACTACGGCCCAGAATGGGATAACATTTACAGGTAATATACCTACTGAAGAAGTTTATACAATGCCCCATAAAGATAAAGTTGAGGGAATTGTTAGTACTACTAAACCGGTATATTATGGGGGGTGCACTATTGAAAATTGTCGGTTAAGATTCTCAAAAGGTCGAATATTTGAAGCTACAGCAGAAAAGGGGGAAGAATTCTTACTTAAAACACTTGAAACAGATGAGGGGGCATGTGGATTAGGAGAAATCGCATTAGTGCCCCATAGTTCGCCTATCTCACAGTCTGGTCTGCTTTTTTACAGTATGTTAATTGATGAAAATGCTTCAAATCATATTGCACTTGGTCAAGCTTACAGAGATACATTGAAAAATGGTGAAGCTTTAACTGATGAAGAATTCATGACTGCCGGAGGTAATAATAGCCTTATCCATCTTGATTTCATGATTGGTTCAGGAGAAATGAATGTAGATGGAATATTGGAAGATGACACTGCAGAACCAATAATGCGAAATGGAGAATGGGCTTTTAAGGTATGATTAGATCTTGTCCAGGAAATATAGCTAATTATTTTCTATTTTATTTTTTTGTTCAATTTTCTCTTGAAGTTTTTTCAAAATAAATAAGTTAAATACGTGAAGTGCGAAATAACGATGGAATTAAACGCAAGCTACTTGAAATTCCCAAATGCTTAATAAGCTTCCGCTTATGAGATAACATCACCTTCCAAATTTGTTTCCTAGTTTGACTTCTTGTAAACAACGCAATCATTGATTGCATCATCTCAGGATCTTCTTGTGCCATCGAATATGCAGCATCGATAACTTTCTCTAGGAGTCCACTGTGATATAAAAGGGTATGGAGTTTGTACGAATATCTCAAGTCTTCTTCGTAAAGTTGTTTTAGCAGGAGATGGTGATATCGTGCAAGACTCGATTCCCCAAAATCTCCCTCTTCAAGCGCTTTACAGAATATTTCAGCTGCAAGTTTACCTGATAATCGGGCTTGGTAGATCCCTTCATATAAAATAGGGTCTGCTGTTCCACACGCATCTCCGATAATCATAACATGCTCGCGATAGGGCTTCGCAATCAACCGATCGGGAATAGGTGCTGCCCAAATCTTATGACATCCAAATACCTTCATCTCTCTCCCTTTAAGCTTATCCTTTATGAATGGATAACGGAGGAAAGATTTAAAATTCCTTATCTTTATATTTTTGCCTAATATACCAACACTCACTGCTTCCTGCTTAGGAAATGCCCAGGCTATACCATGGTCACTTATGGTGCGATCGAAGAATTCCCAAACCCGGTTGCCGAATTGTTCTGTAATGACTGATTCAGGGATCTCAAACTCTGCTTGTATTCCACTTATCATGGGTGGAACCTCCATTCCAAGACTCCTTTGGAGACGTGCTCCTCCAAGACCAGTTGCAAGAATTGCACATTTACTACGATACTCTTTAGGTCCTTTCACAAGTACCCCTTTGCTGTTGATCTCAATTTCTTTGGCTCGATATCCGTATATAACCTGAGTACCTGCGTCATGGGCAATATCTACAAGATATTTATCGAAATCCGTACGAAACATGCAGTAGCCCTTATCCTTTTCTTCTGTTGTATCGAATTCCATAGGTCCATTTTTAGGAGTTACTATAACTCCGCCTGTAATTTCACGTTCACCAACACCATGGGGAATGGGTGTGAAATCCTCATTACTGACTGGAATGCCACCAGCACAGCATTTATACCGACCTTCCTCGCCAGCTTCAAGTAGTAAAACATTTGAGCCTCTTTCTGCAGCAATCTTTGCCGCAGTAGCCCCGCCTGGCCCACCTCCAACAATTATCAAATCATAAGCCATAAATACTCATTTTCTAAATGATTAATGAAATAGCTGATTATATTATATCATTCTGAATCCTTATTAATGTTAGTTCTCTAACCTTAATTAAAATAAACAAACCTTTATTATATTAAATATTATGATTGAAGATTCCGCTTTATCTTTGAAAAAAGCTTATGATAAAGGAGAAAATTTCCACTTTTTTTTAGTTGTGCAATCTTGGCTCAATTAGCAATAAAAAGAGCTGAAATTACCAGTATTAACAAACATAATTATCAATTCTTAAAGGACGGAATCCATTTAGGGCCCTTTTTCTTGTATTCTAAATATTCTTCTTTAAACATCTTCTCAAGCTCGTTCTCCTCAAACGTAGCGATGTAATTATATAAAATAAAGACAACGATAAATCCGATAATTGAGAGCAATGACATATATAGAAATATAAGCCCCAGATATATAAAAAGAACGCCAAGATACAATGGGTGCCTTGTGTGTGCAAAAAAACCCGTCTTTATTAAAGAAGAAGTCACATTTTCTTTATGAAACAAAATATGACCAGTTCTGAATATTAAAAAAAGCCCAATTATTAAGAGACTCAGAAACAAAATCATTAGTATAACAAATGGTATATAGCGGGCTAATACTGTTGAGAATTTGAAAATAAAAGAATCTAAAATCCATATAAAAAAAAAACAATTGCCGCTAAAAGTTGTATTAGATGTCCTTTTGGATGTTCTTTACCTACACCTCGTTTATGAATGGATTCCAGTTTAATCACTTTAGATTTGGTTAAAATTTTAATCAATATGCAATTATTGATGGAATTAATTTTAAATTTATGGAGTTAGCCAATCGTCTTTAAATAATAAAAAATTGTGAAATTTATTACAATTTCACATGCCTACTCCCTTAATTTGTCATTTTTTTCTATATTAATCTCCCCTATAAACGCCTCTATAGTCTATTCTATATAAATCTTTATTATACGCTATTACTCTTGAAAAATAGAAACAAAATAAAAAATTATTCAGATAATTCTAAACTCGTATTTTAGTAGGATTCAAAATTGTTTATAATAATGATTAGTCATATTGAGAAATCAATTAATCTACTTTTTCAATTTGTTGTTCTGACACTTCTTCAAAATGAATATTGTATATTTTGTCAGGGTCTATTACCTTATATTGAATTAATTTTCGTGGAATGATAATCACGTAATCCGGACCCATAGAAGCGAGTTTTTTATTTTCTAAGGTAAAAGTTTTCTTCTCTTTTTCCATATTTTAGACCATAAAGAATCGTTTTAAATTTTTATCATTAATTTTAATAAGTAAAACAATTTTAGAGGCGATATATGACTCTATAGAATTTCCTATAGGTTCTCTAAATGGTAACTGGCAGAGAATCTAATATTAAATACTATAGAAATCAATCATATATTTAAATCTTTATATCTTGTCAACAGTTAACCAAAAGGAGGAATAAGTTTAATGTACAAATTTGTTTAAGTTGATGTTTAATACTTTATCCTTCATTTAAATATTAAATAGTTATTCACTATTTATATATACTTAAAATCAAATTGAAGTATTATTTATCAATAATTTATTAGTTAATTCTTATTTGATCATGATATCATAGATGGCGCTCCAGCAGCACGATTTTTAACAAAATCAAAAGAATATATAGAAAGCGGATATAATCTCTGATATCTTAGAGTATAGTGATTGATCAATTATTCAGAAAAACCATAAGACTAAGAATAAAGTAGTAAAGTTGATAGGGAGTTACCCCAAATCTTTCGAGTATACCCCTATACTTACTTGTGGCGAAGATACCTGAGATAATTATTAAAATTAATGAAATTATAGCTGAAATGAGTGAATATATAGCAAAAACACTCCATCCCGGTACAAGCTGCAAACGAATCCACAGTGTCACCATCCCAGCAATTGCGAATATTCCCATTAGAACCACAAGTATTATATGTCCTTTTCCTTTATAAGTTGTGAATTCACCTCCTTCATCAAGAGGGAAAAACAGAGCAATTAATATTCCTAAAATTGAACTTATTATAAGAAATAAAGGGCCAAGTATTGAACCCTCCCCGTTATTTATCCCTTCGTGTAATCCAATGAAAAATGCAAACAATAACACACTCTCTGTAATCACAAATGACTGAGATAACCGTCTGTTTGGTGCTCCAACTGCAAACAACGAACTTATATCATCTCGAATATGACTATAATTCGAATCTAAACTCCCGCATATAATCCACATAGCTGTATAAATGATTGGACTAAGCATTCCGCAAATTGCTAAAATCTGGAATATGCTCATAATTGTCTGGATTTGTGCTTAAAATTAAAACTTTACCCCTAATAAATTCCTTTAAATAATAAGAGTAAAATTTATAGCAAGTATTATTTTTCTTGTGATATTAAACGCCTATTGTTAATTTTTCAATAATTAAAAAAAAATTAAAAAATTTTTTTTGAGTGAGGAAGATTTGTATAATTCTAAAAGATTAGTTGGCGAACTGTTAGGCGTAGTTATAGCAGTTGTTTGGATAGTTTATGCATTGCTCTGGCCAGGAGATATGGTGTTTCTCGTGGTTGCCATTTCCCTTACTATATTGTTGGGTGTATTATCTGGAGGCCTTATTGCGCTAAGCAAAAAGGAAATTGATTATAAGGAAGTAATTGGCTGGCTATTAGGCGCATCTATAGCAGTTGTTTGGATAGTTTATGCATTGCTCTGGCCAGGAGATATGGTGTTTCTCGTTGTTGCCATTTCCCTTACTATATTGTTGGGTGTATTATCTGGAGGATTTATTAAGCTAAGTTCTAAAACTAAACAAAGCTAGAGACTTTTTTTTTCTTTTTTTTAATAGAATCTCCTCTAACTGAGTCTATACATATCAAAAGATTTATAGCTGTTGTATCGGAACAACTATTATCAATATTGAACCTCTCTGACGTAGATTTCTTAAAAGACATTTTACAATAGAAAATATGCATCCATCATTGCTTCATTTGAAGCTAAGCGATTCTAAAATGGAACTTGAAAAGAGAACTATTGATTTAATTCGAAATTACTCTATAGATTTAATAAAATTTATTATTGATTAAAAATTCATATGATAAAATATTAATTTCAAAATAAAAATTATGACTAAATATCAAAAAATATATGCTATTTGCGGAATGTTGAGCCCCATAGTATTTAACCTAATCTGGATTATTGGGGGAATAATACAACCGGGGTACAATCACATTCGAGATGATGTGAGTTCTCTAATGGCACTTGGAGCACCAAATAAGTTATTATTCGATATAATGAATATAATAAATTTTGTCTTAGCGATTATCTTCCTAATAGGATTAATATTAGTAATAAAAGAACTAGAAGGACCAATTGTAGGTCCTGTTATATTACTTTTTGGTCAAATTTTAGGGATTACCGTTCCAATATTCTTTCCTTTAAATTACGGGGGGGAACCTACAGGATTTACGGGGATGATGCATTTAATAATCGTTATGATCACAGGGTTTATTGCCTTAGGAGGGATGATTGCAATGTGGCGGGGATTACGAAAAGTCGATGAATGGAAGGGTTATGATGTTTATTCGTTAATAACATTTATACTTACTTTAATCTTCACAATGATTTTAGTAGTAGCAGCGGGGAGTGAAATAATGGGTTTAGCTGAGCGGTTTGTTATTATAGTTAATGGGCAGTATATCTTTGTTCTTGCTTTTAAGACATATCACACAAATGGTTAAAAATTTAAAATTTATACTAAGTATAATTAATTTTTTTTAAATTTTTATTAAAATTATTATTCTTTTAAAGTAATAACTATTTTTCCTTTTAAGTGGCCTTTTTAATAATATCTATGAGCTTCACTGACTTGACTCAACGGAAAGACCTTTTCAACAACCGATTTTATCTTTCCTGCTTCTATTTGTTCTCTAAGAAAATCAAGTTTTTCAGTGGTAACAGAAGCAAGATACGATTTAATCCTTTTATTTCTTATTTGTTTAAAAACCACAGACTCCAAATCGACTGTTACAAATTTTCCATTCTCAGTTAAAGAGTTTTTACAATCGGAGTACGAGATTTTTTTTCGACCGACGGCATCAAAAATAATATCATAAGTTTGACCATTTTTGGTAAAATCCTCTTTAGTATAGTCAATTACATATTTAGCTCCAAGAGATTCGGCATTACTAACTTTATCTGTACTACACACAGCAGTAACTTCAGATGTAAATAACCTCGCAATTTGGATAGCATAAGTACCAACTCCTCCAGAGGCACCATAGATTAGTACTTTTTGGCCTTCTTTGATAGTAACTTTATTTCTAAGACCATGTAATGCTGTGCATGCTGTATCTGGTACAGTCGCTGCCTCTTCATGGCTCATATTAGCTGGTTTTAGTGCAACATTTTTTTCAGATATACAAACATATTCTGCATTTGCTCCAGCTGATCTAGGGGCTCCATAAATTAAATCCCCTTTTTTAAACTTAGTTACCTTTTTGCCTATAGATTCAACCTCACCAGACACATCAAACCCTAAAATCTCTACTTTTGGCTTTTTAAAACCCGCCATTAATTTTGTTATTCCAAATAACATCTTAGCACCACTCCGAAAAACTATATCAATGGCGTTTACTGAAGTAGCATGC
>JABXKB010000215.1 GCA_013375485.1 Promethearchaeota archaeon
TTGTTTATTGCTTTTAGTGAATATAACATAATACTTGGAATTGTCTGGTGTGTCTTTCGAATAGGAGAAGCCTTGATCCAAATTTACGATAAAAAGAATTACTGGGGACTTCTCAATTTAGCAAAACAATACTCAGAGACTAGTGGTGTTGAAAAAGATGAGTTAATTGATTTAGGAGTTAACATTCTCAAAACAAAAGACTCTACTTTCACATTTGCACAATTGCTCTTCTCCATCGGTACGCTCGCATATTCGATCCTGTTTGTTACCTATGGAGTTGTACCAATATTTATCGGATGGTTTGGAATTGTTGCCAGCATTCTTTATGGTTTCGGTAATGTGCTATATCGTATAAAACCTAAGATTAGAATTTTGTGGAGCATCGGAGGTCTGTTAATTTTACTTTTTGAAGCAATTTTGGGAGGATGGCTTCTGTTTTTCTCATAATATTTGCTAAAGTTTAATTAATATACAATTTTTTTTAAAAAATTTACAATTAACCGAGTAATATTAATCTTCTGTAGATGAATGTATATTCATAATGGAACAGTCAGTTTAATCATAATTAAATAATATTGCCAACTTTCTAGAAAAACAAAAAAAAAAAAAATATAAGAAAATATTTGGAAAGTGAAAGATATGTATAATTCTAAAACATTAATTGGCGAATTATTAGGCGCACTTATAGCAGTCGTTTGGATCGCTTTTGCATTTCTTGGAGCGGGGAACACATTGTTTCTCGTTGTAGCTATTTCCCTGACAATATTGTTGGGTACAGTATCTGGCGGACTTATCGCCTTAAGTAAAAAGGAAGTCGAATTTAAAGAAGTGCTTGGCTGGTTATTTGGAGCATCTATAGGAGTCGTTTGGATTGCTTATGCATTACTCGATCCAAGCAATATGATGTTCCTCGTTGTTGCCATTTCCCTTACTATTGTGTTTGGGGTATTATCTGGAGGATTAATTAAGCTAGGCGCTAAAAATAAAGGAAGTTAGAACTTCTTTTCTCAAATCAAAATATGATTTTTTTCTTTTAATTTTTATAAAAAATTTTAAAAAAAGGTGATAAATAATTATTGAACAAATATCTGGATTTCTCTTTCTGTTTATTATAATTACAAACATTTCAAGTGGTTTTTTTGGTTATAAAACATTTGGTGATGTAGATTCAAACACTAAACTACAAAAGATTAACAAAAATCCAACAAAATTTAAAATTAGCTTTGGATTAATTCTCATAGAGCACCTTGGCATAATTTCTCTTGCTGTAACGCTATTTATTGCTTTTAGTCCATATAACATAATACTTGGAATTGTCTGGTGCATCTTTCGAATAGGAGAAGCCTTGATCCAAATTTACGATAAAAGAAATTACTGGGGACTTCTCAATTTAGCAAAACAATACTCAGATACTAGTGGAGCTGAAAAAGATGCGCTAATTGATTCAGGTCGTAGCATTCTCAAAACAAAAGACTCTGTTTTCACATTTGCACAAATCTTATTCTCCATTGGTACGCTCGCATATTCGATCTTGTTTGTTACCTATGGAGTTGTACCAGCAATTATCGGATGGTTTGGAATTGTTGCCAGCATTCTCTATGGGTTCGGTAATGGGATATTTCGTATAAAACCTAACTTTAAAGTCCTGTGGAACATCGGAGGTCTGTTAATTTTGCTTTTTGAGCTAGTTTTGGGAGGATGGCTGTTATTTTTTTCACATCTGTAAATAAAATCTATATTAATAATATTATACATTTTAAAAATACTAATTTAGTTTCGAATATATATTATGGATGAAATTGACTTACTTATTCTGAGAAAACTATTAAATAACTCTCGATTGACCTATAGAGAATTAGCCGAGATGAGCAATATGTCAGTAAGTGCTATTCATAAGCGTATAAAGAAACTTGAAGATGATGAGATTATCACAGCTTATGTTGCCCAACCCAGTATTGTAGCGTTAAAATGTCTATTTGTTTTAATTTTTGGAACTTCTGATGCAAAATCAATGGATGCTGTCAGTAGGGAGTTAGGACAACACGAAAGCATTAGATTCGTTGGCATTACAGGAGGTAAATTTCTCTACATCACTGCTTATTTAAGAGATATATCACAACTTCAAGATTACAGTACGTATGTCTCAAGAACCGCTCATATTAGTGACCCAACAATAGGAATTATTAATGTCCCTTATATAACCACTCCAGAACCACTTTCAAGTATTGATTTCAAGATTTTAAAGACACTTAATAGAGATGCACGGAAATCAATAACAGATATTGCTGATGATGTAGGGCTTTCCGCTAAAACGGTTAGAAAACGTCTTGATCGAATGAGTGAGAACAAGTTAGCTTCCTTTAGTATTCAGTGGATGCCACATAAAACTAGTTTTGTAATGGTTTTTCATTTAATTTTAAAGGAAGGAACTGATATGAATTCATCACTTAAACATATTAACGAGAAATATTCTCAGAATATTGCTTACTGCCTTAATTATAGTAATATACCTAATTTAATTACGTTACACACATGGGCAAAAAGCACTCAAGACGCCCAGAGAATTCAGGAAGAACTACATACCGAAGGATTCAAGGATGTAATTCCTCATATTTTTATTGATGCAAAGTGGTATGACTGTTGGGTAGATCAATTACTTAGAACAAAATAAAAAAAATAAAGTGGATTGTTTTCCCAAATCTCAACAGAATGGTAAAAACTTTGGTATATTTTGTATTAATTCTTATCCATTTCAGTGAAAAATAATGTAGATTTCAAAGCATTTCGTTATTCTCAACTTTTATGATTTCGATGATAAATTATCATTCTCTCATTTTAATGATTATGAATCCCCAAAGTTAATTTTTTTCCTTCTTAGCGAACAAGCTCTTATTAGAGCCTCAATCTGTATTAAAATTAACAAAAAAAAAATTTAAAAAATTAATGAACAGAGGTACTAAAATCATGAAAAAATCTACCGAATTTGATATTCAGGTAAAAAATGTATATAAATCGTATGAGAATGTTAAGGCTTTAGTAAATGTCTCATTTGATGTAAAAAAGGGAGAGATTTTTGGGTTATTGGGCCCCAACGGTGCTGGAAAGTCAACGATTCTTTCTATTATCGAATGTTTACGAGAACAGGATAGTGGATCTATTTCTGTATTAAATTTAGATACAAGAACAAAAGCTAATAAAATAAAAAGAAAAATTGGGGTTCAACTACAGAATACCAGCTTAATTCCTGATCTTAAAGTAGTTGAACAATTACAATTATATTCAAAATTATATCAGAAAAGATTGGATAAAAGTGAAATAATGAAATTACTGAAGGAAGTTGGACTCACTGAGAAAGCTAATGTACTGCCAAGGAAGTTAAGTGGAGGACAAAGGCAACGATTAGCCCTCGCTATTGCAATAATTAATGATCCTGAAATTCTTTTTTTGGATGAACCTACTGTAGGTCTTGATGTTCAATCTCGCCATCATCTATGGGATATAATCCTTGAGTATCATAAAAGAGGTCGTACTATTGTGTTAACTACTCATTATATTGAAGAAGTTGAAAATCTTTGCCACCGAGTTGGAATTATAGATCACGGTAAGATAATCTCTATTGGAGCTCCAAGGGCTTTAATCAATCAATTAAATGGGTTTTCTACTATAAAATTGTCATCAAGTCATGCGTTAGATGAATTAAAACCCTTTTCAAATGAGATTAGCTCTCAATATAAAAAGAATACTATTAAGATAGAAACTCAAAACATAATCGAGACTCTTAGTTCTCTAATAGACTTAATAGAAAAACAAAATATTGGAGTAGATGAATTATTAATAGAGCATCCAAATCTGGAAGATGTTTTTCTTAAATTAACAGGAAGATCTATCAGATCTTAAATAAAAATGAGGTGAAATATAATTAAAAAAATAATCTACAGTAGATATAATGAAAATGTAAAACCAATTTTTCAGCTATCAATTGCATTATTACGAGCAAATTTAAAAAATATCAGAACATTAGCGATTACATTATTTTTTCCGTTGTTTATGCTCTTTACTTTTTGGATAAGTACTCGTTGGGATGATCCAACTGAATTTGATTTAATGAGATACATGTACCCGGCAATAGTTGCTATTAGTGTCATGTTAACTGGTCAAACCTTAGCAACTCGGTTAAACAACTGGAGAGAGCAGAATATTTTCCAAAGACTTACTTTAACTTCAATTGACATAACTAGTATTATTTTAGGGATGGCTTTTACTCAAGTAATCATGGGAATGATACAAGGATTAGCTATTCTACTAATTGGTATATTTTTACTTCAGATATCGATTAGCATTTTAAGCTTTTTTTTAATCCTTGGAGTAATTATCATAACAGGAATGACATTTACAGCATATGGTACTTTAGTTGCGACATTTACTAGAAAAAGTGAGATTACAGGTTATGTTTTCTTTTTTAGCCTCTTACCTCTCTATTTCTTAGCAAGTTTTCCATCACAAATGCTTCCTCCCGCAATACAAGTAATTCTTCCATGGTTACCAACTTGGATGTCTATTGAGCTAATTGAATCGGCGATATATACTCAAATATTCCCTCCTAATGGTGTTTTTATGATTATTGGATTGTTGATTTATATCGTCGTTTTCGTGTTAGTGAGTAAGAAGTTTTATAAATGGGAGTACTGAAAATTTTCTTTTTTTTTTTTTATTCTTGTTACGATTTAAGATTATTTCACTTCAAATCTATTTATAGTATTGAATACTTTGATGAAAAAAAGTATAATTAAAAAAAGAAAATTCATATACTTGTTAGTAATATGGATGAAATTGATTTAACCATTCTGAAAAAACTATTGGAAAACTCTCGCTTGACGTATAGAGAATTAGGGGAAATAAATGATATGTCAGTGAGCGCCATTCATAAGGGTATAAAAAGCCTTGAAGATAATGGGATTATCACCGCTTATATAGCAAGACCAAATATTTTAGCACTAAAATGTCTATTTGTTTTGATTTTTGGAACTTCTAGCGCAAAATCAATGGATGATGTTAGTAAAGAGTTAGGGCAGCATGAAAGCATTCGATTCATTGGAATAGCGGGAGCCAGATTTCTCTATATCACTGCGTATTTAAAAAATATATCGGAACTTCAAGAATTTAGCAGTTACGTCTCAAAAATAGCTCAAATTAGTGAACCAACCATAGGAATTATTAATGTGCCTTATATGACAACCCCAGAACCACTTACAAGTATTGATTATAAGATTTTAAAGCCTCTAAATAGAGATTCAAGGAAGACAATTACGGATATGGCTGATGACATAGGTGTTTCTGCTAAAACTGTTAGAAATCATCTAAATCGAATGATTGAGAACAAGTTAGCTTCATTTAGCATTCAATAGATGCCCCATAAAAATAATTTTGTAATGGTTTTTCACTTAATTTTAAACGCAGGAACTGATATGAATTCTACACTTCAACATATTAACGAGAAATATTCTCATAATATTGCGTATTGCTTTAATTATAGTAACATTCCCAATCTAATTACATTACACACATGGGTGAAAAGAACTCAAGACGCTCAGAGAATACAGGAAGAACTGCACACCGAAGGATTCAAGGATGTAATTCCTCATATATTTATTGATGCAAAGTGGTTTGACTGTTGGGTAGATCAATTACTTAGAACAAAATGAGAAAATAAAAAAGAATGTTTTCCCAAATTTCAACTAAAGGGAAGAAACTTTGGTATTTTTTGTATTACTTTTTTTCTATTTGAGTTAAAAATTATGGATATTTCTAAGTATTTTTATTCTCCAAACTTATGTTATTTCGCTAGTAAATTATTGATCTTCCAATTTTATGACTATAAGCCCTTATTGTCTATTTTTTTCCTTTTCAGTGAACATGCTCTTATTAGAGCCCCAATCTAAATATTAATTAACAAAATAAATGAAAAATAAAAAATGAAATAAATAAAAAATTGGAGAGTGGAACAATTGTATAATTATAAAACTTTAATTGGCGAAGTATTAGGCGCAGCTATAGCAGTTGTTTGGATTGCTTTTGCATTTTTCGGAGCGGGGAATATTATATTTCTCGTTGTAGCCATGGGCTTAACTATTTTAATGGGTACATTATCTGGTGGACTTATTGCCCTAAGTAAAAAGGAGAATGCTCTTAAAGAAGTGATCGGTTGGATTTTCGGTGCTGCTATAGCAGTGGTTTGGGTAGCTTATGCACTTCTTGCACCATGGGATATGATGTTTCTCGTAATTGCCATTTCCCTTACTCTAGTGTTTGGTGTGGTATCTGGAGGACTCATTAAACTAAGCAAATATTATTAAGGAAAACGTAAAAACTAAGAACATTATGAAATTTCAAATTTTTTTTTTAGAATTATTTTCAATTTTTAAGAACTAACAAGATCTAAAAGGAGTCATGAATATCATGTTGATAAAAATTAAAGATATTGAGATGTATTATGAAAGTCATGGGAGAGGAACACCTCTCATCATGATCCCTGGATATGCTGTAAGCTCAGAAATGTGGAGTCCTTTCTGGAAGCGGCTTCTAGATTTCTATCAGGTTATTTTAATAGATAATCGAGGGACTGGCCGAAGTGATGCTCCCAACATTGAGTATTCTATAAGAATGATGGCAGATGACTTAGTAGAGTTAATGGATGCAATCAACATCCCCAAGGCTCATATACTAGGAGGTTCTATGGGAGGAATGATTGCTCAAGAACTCGTCTTGAATTACTCTGAGAAAGTTTTAAGCCTAATTTTAGGTATGACATCTTGTGGTGGCCCGCACAGTGTCCAAATTTCAGAAGAAGTACAGAGGAAAATGCAAACAGCCGCGAATCCACCTCAGGATATGTCAAAGGAAGAAGTGATGGAACTTACTTGGAGCATGTTTTATTCACCTAGTTACATCGAACAGAATCGGGGAATTTTGACAAAGGAGACGATGTCAATAAAATACCCCACCTCTCTTATTGGTAAATGGCGACAAGCTCAAGCTGTTCAGAATTGGGAAGGCAGTTATGATAGGTTGTCTAATATTAAGGTTCCAACCCTTGTTATGGGTGGAGAAAACGATGTAATATTCCCTCCAGAAAACTTTAGAATCCTTGCTGAAAAGATTCCTGGTGCCGATTTACATGTGCTCAAAGATGCACCTCACGCATTCACGAGAGAGAAAGAAGAGCAAGTAGTTGCTGTGCTATTAGAATTTCTTGGAAGAATCTAAGCAAAAATATTGTTTTTTTTATTTATAATTATTATATATCTTTAGAATTTGCTGAAATTTAAGATTCAGAATTCAAAATATAAAACCAAAAATTCTCTCGGAATGTCTTTTCTTGCCTTGGTTATAGTAATATACCCAGAGTGATTACTTTCGAAATTTGGACGAAAAATGCTCAGGAGGCTCAAAAAATCCAAGAAGAATTACAAACTGAAGGATTCAAAAATATAACCCCTTATATAGGATTATCAGGGGAATATTACGATAGTTGGATTGATCAATTACTTAGAACTAAATGAAATATTCGTTTTTTTCTATGCCCAAATTTCAACTAAATGGAAAATATTATGGTACTTTTCGTTCCAATATATATTCAATTGAGAAGAAAAAAGCGGATTTTATTGTTATTTTAGATTTAGTTTTTTAGTTTTAGTTTTTAAATTTCAATGGAAAATTACCTTTCTTTCTATTTAATGACTATAAGCTCCCATTGTTAATTTTTTACCAATATAGTGAACATGCTCTTATTAGAGCCCCAATCTGTATTAAAATTAACAAAAAAAAATTAATAAAAAATAATAAAAAACTATAAGTGAAAATAATAATGAGTAATACAAAAAAAACCCAATATTTAAAAAAATTAATTGGGTAATTATTAGGATATGGATCGTCGTATTGATAATTATGTGGCCTATTTATTGGGTAAACGCTCCAAACTTAGCGCTGTTTATCATATCACTTGTAATTACAATTGCGGGTCCAGCGTTAAATTATGGACTACTATGGTACAAGATCCTTAAAACAAAAAAAATTAAAAAAGAGTGATGAAAAAATGACAATTTCAGAAGAAACTGATCTGAGAAAAGGAAGTTCTAATAATACAGCAATAGAGATTCAAAATTTAAAAAAACATTTCGATGACGTAAAGGCTGTTAACGATCTTTCTTTTAAAATAAATAAAGGTGAAATATTTGGTTTATTAGGACCAAATGGTGCGGGGAAGACTACAACTATTAAAATGATGATTGGTCTATTAAAAC
>JABXKB010000012.1 GCA_013375485.1 Promethearchaeota archaeon
GATAAAAAAATTTAATTTATGTGAAAATTGGTTTTAAAATTGACCGAAGGTACAGTTAAATGGTTTAATAACCGTAAAGGTTATGGATTTATAGCAACTGAAGAAGAAGGAGATATATTCGTTCATCACAGTGCCATTGTTAAGGAGAGTGATGAATTTGCTACACTAAATGAAAACGATAAAGTAGAATTTGAGATCACTCAAGGTGATAAAGGTCCTGCTGCGAGTAAAGTAGTAGTAACTGAAGCCGCTCCTGCACAAGTTCGAGATTTTCGATATTAGGTTTCTTTTTGTTACAAATCAATAAAATATAATAATATTTAATAAGTAGTAGGTAGTAATTAGTAAGAACTTGTTCTGCGATTGTTATCGAATCTTATCTTTTTTTTATTTCTTGAAAAAAAAATATTTTTAGATAAGGGGGATATTATTAATATCTAAATTTTTAGGAATTCTTCTATTACGTTCTAAATAAGAAACTTCATGTCGTAAATATCTCCAAGATATTTCGCATTTCTCTAATTTACCATCAACGGGTGTTTCAAATTCCCACGGATTAATTACAATTAAGTCCCCTTTTCTTATCCACACTCTTTTTTTAATTTTTCCTCGGATTCTCCCAATACGGTGTTTTCCATCTTCACAAAAAACACCCATCCGTTCTTGACCAAATATCTCAACCACCCGCGCAAACATTTCTCCGTTCTTTCTGTAGGGCATTTTTACCCTCGATACTGTTGGAGTTGGAGAGGGAGTGTAACTCCTCCGTCCTTTTTTTTGTTGGTTTTTTTTCATCTTAGGCATATATATTCTACTCTTTAGTTCTTCTAACTAGTTAATATTATAAATCCGATTTACTGTAAATGTAAAGAATTAAACTTTTTATTTGAAGTTAAAATCGGAACATGCTTCGCATAAAACTCGCAAAGTGCGAATTGAAAATTTAAAATTCAGTTAAATTTAAAACATATCTTTATAATCTAATAAGATAATAATATCTTCTTTTTAGTTTTTTCTAAATCAGCTAAAATAATCACAATATAAATCGGAAAGTAAATGAAAGAAAAGACCATATATCGGAGTGCTGAGGGAAAAACGAAAATATTAACTCTATACGATGAAATTATATCTCGATTGGGAATAGAACACGAAGATATTTATCTGGAAACAAGATATGGTTCTACACATGTTTTAGCAATAGGACCAAAAGAGGGTCCACCCATGATTTTTTTTCATGGCGGAAATTCTCTAAACCCATTTGATTTAAAGAAATTCACACCGCTTGCAAATAAATATAGAATATACACGCTTGACACTATTGGTCATCCTGGAAAAAGTTCTGAATATCGTCTATCACCTAAAGACAATAGCTATGGAGAGTGGGCAATAGATGTATTGGATGGGCTCAAACTCGAACAATCTGCTTTTGTCGGATCGTCTTTTGGAGGTGGAATTCTACTTCAAATTGCATCATTTGCTCCAGAACGCATCTCGGCAGCAGCATTCATAGTCCCTTCTGGATTTGCAAATGGTTCTAGTCTATCAATAATACGTAAATTAGTAATCCCATTAATTAAATATCGCATATCTCCTACTCGAAAAAATTTCGAGAGAACAGTTTTACCACTAGTAGGTCATCTTGATGATGATTTAGTCGAAATGTCACTACTAACCATTTCCAATTTGAAAGTTGCTTCTTGAATGCCTCATCCAATGAAAAAAATAGAATTATTAGAGTTTAAAGCGTCTACATTAGTAATAGCTGCTGAAAATGATATCCTTTTTCCGGGATAATCCGTTATAAAGCGTGCAAAAAAAAATCCTTCCTAACCTTTTTAACACGATATTCCTACGTGATAAACCTCATGCGTTTTATATGGCTTCAAAAGAATTTCTTGAACAAGTTATCAAAATAACGCGTGATTTTTTTGAAAACAATCTTTAAGACAATTGAGTTTAAGAACTCCAATTCCTAATAATCACTATGAATTAAATTGAAATAAAGAAACCATTTAAAAAAGAGAAAATCAAATAAAAATCTTAATTTTGAGTTAAAATCCACCTGCAATGTGTGGGAGTATAATAATCTCGTCTTCTTTCCCTATCTTTGTTTCTGGGGTTGCTTTCTTTCCATTTACAAGAATTCCAAAAAATTTATCTTCAAGATTAAGTTCTCGTAATAGATCAGCAACTATCATAGTTTTATCAGGCGTATATGTTTCATATAAACCAGTATCTAATAATTCTGAAACTTGTTTTATAATAACCACCTAAAATTTTTTAATTAATTATTATATAATCTTAATTATATTTAATATTATTTCTTTAGATTTATTCGTCTAAGAAAACTCTGAATTCTTCTTTTTGAAGAATATTTTGGATATTTTTTAGATATTCTGCTAATAATTTTTTATAGGACAAATTTAAACTTATAGGTTTTTGATATTACTTAAAATCCAATTTTTTTTATTTTTACATTAATTTCTATATTTAGGTTTTACTTTTTTAGAGGAGATAATAAAATTATTGAAGAAGAAGAATTCATCGATTACACCGAGTTTTTGGATAAGATAAGAAAGTATGAATCCAAAATTAAACAAATAACAGATCCAATCGAGAAGGATAAAACTATAAAGGAGATGCTTTCATGTTCTATTAATTATGCTAATGATATTGTTCAATCTGGAGAATATTTTGAAGCAGGAGAATTTCTTTTCTCAGTTGCAGAAATTGTAGAAAATCTTGATTTGTCGAAAGCACTCGAATTATACACACAGATTATAGAATTATATAGAAAATTGATTGTTGATTATAAACTTCAAGCCAAATTACATGAGATCGCTGAATTATACCTAAGAATTGCAGATATTTACGGTGAAAAAATCCAAGATTTAGAATCTAAGAAAAAAAATATTTTAAATAGTATAAAATTTTTAGATCAAGAAAGCAATCTTCTAAAAGAGTTTAATGAAACCAGAAAACTAGCTCAAAATTATCAAAATATAGCAGAATTATTTTTAAAACTTTCAGATTTCAAGAATGCTATAAAATATTACGAGAAAGTCATCAAAATTTCAAAAATTCAAAACTATTATGATATGCTATCTTTTTCCTACCGACAAATTGGATTTTGTTATGAAGAACTCGACGATTTCAACAAATCTCAAGAAGTTATTTTAGATGGAGTTGAATTTTTCTCAAATTTAGCAACGAAATTTGAAGAGAAAAATGATAATTTAACTTTAGCTCAAATTTATCAGATCTTGAAAAATCTTTATAAAATTTTAGATGAAAGAGAACAATATATAAATTGTTCTAAAAAAGAAGCTGGAGCATACATAGATCTTGCCGAATTATTAGAAAAGAAACAAGAAAATTTTCATAAAATCGCTCGATATTACCGAGGAGCTGGCTTATGTTATCTTGATATGCAAAATAATTTAATTGAAGGTGCTTCTTGTTTCTTGTTAGCTGGTAATTTCTCTGAAAAAATTGAGGATTTTAATCAGGCAGCAATAAATTTTTTTGATGGCGCTAATGTTTTTAAAGAAATGGAAAATTTTGAAATGGCTTATAAGCATTTTATAAAAGCAGGAGACAATTATTGGAAGATTGGAAGTCTTAATGAGTCTACAGAAAGCTTTTTAAATGCTTACGATATTGCTATCAATGGTGAACTTGAGTTTAATAGGTTTGGCATTTTCAACCAAATTATTAGAGGATTAAATAAAATTGCTGAAGAAGGATTAAAAAACAAACAATTTTTTACTGCTGCAACTCTTATTTTGGAGAGTATAAAATTTTATGAACAATTAGATGATGCGAAAGATTATCTATTACGAGAAATGGTAAATAATCTATATCGTTATTATTATAGAGCCGCTAATCTAAAAAAAATTAGTTATTCAAACATCGTTCAGAGTTATGTTCTTGCATCAATCTCATGTGTTTTAAACGGAAAAATGGATAAAGCATGGGAAATAATCTCTGAAATTGAATCTGATGGAAATACAGTGAGAAAATTTAAAGAACTAATAAAAATAATGATTGAACATGTTTCCAACGGAAGAGAAGTAAGTATAGAAATTTTTCCTTACAATTTAAGAAGGTTAATTGAAAACTCTGAGGAGATTAATTACCTTTTGAAATTATTTAAAGGTTTTAAAATAAACTGAATTTCCTTTAATTTCTACTTTTAATAAATTATTTAGCTTAAGAAATTAAACAAATATGAAAAAAAAAGAAAAAATTGTTTTAAGTTTTGATTTAGATAACACTTTGATTAATAACAGAGAAGGAATTGTAGATTCATTCAATTATGCCCTGGAAAAGTTTGATTTGCCTAAATTGGAAAAGTCACAGATAGAATTTATGATCGGAACCCCTTTAAATGAAATGTTTATTAAAATATCTGATGAAGATCCATCAAAATTAACTTCTGCTTTTAGACAATATTACGGCAAGAAAGGGATTTATCAAGCAAAACTATTACCCGGAATTAAATCTAAACTAAAAGAATTAAAGGAATTAAATTTCACTATAGGGATAATAACTTCTAAACAGCAAGAAATGGCAATAAAATTAATAAAGCTTCTACAAATAGAGAACTATTTTGAATACATTTTAGGAGAAACGGAAGATAGGAAGGAATTAGGGAAGCTTGACCCAAAATTGAAAATTATTTTAAAAAAAAAATATCCAGGATATCAAATTATAGTTATCGGGGACCACCCTAAAGATGTAATGCTTTCTAACGACTTAAATTGTCCCTTTATCGGAGTTTTGACAGGAAACCATTCAGCAAAGCAATTAAATGAAATAAAAAACGGAAAAGTATTTATAATAAATTCTGTTAGGGAATTGGATGTTGATTTAATACATTCTTTAATTTAAAAACAAAATTCTATTTTTGGTTAATAATAGAAGAGAAAAAAAGAAAAAATTCTAATAGTCTTAATCTTTTGACCAAGACTCATATTCTTTCATGAATTCCTCAGGTTTCCATTGCTTTTCCATGAACTTGGGAATACCACTCGAATCTCTTGGACCTACAACCACAAAAGCATCAGCTTCATCTTCTAAAGCCCCACTAAGGCGAGCTGCCATACCAGGAATAACTAAGATTCTGTGATCCACCTTGTCAAAAACTCCAAATTCTTTCACGGCTTCAGCTATAGCACCTGCATTAAATTGACCACCAGCAACAGCGCTTTCAATTCCTATCCCCTCACTATCAACTACTAAGAGCCAGCAGTTAATATTAGCTCCTTGCAAATCTTGCTCTACTGGGATTTTGGTCATCCGATAATTGCTCGTAATAAATATAGGGTCGTTGGATTTCGGTTCTTTAATCTTATAAAGTCCAGGATCAACGGCAGGATAAATTCTTGGATCTGAAAATATACTTTGTCGTAACGTCATCAATGCTAAAAGAGCCCAAATTTCTTCTTTCTTCTGACCTGTATGTAACACAATAAGATTTGTATCTATTGATCCCATTATGGCGCCCATTATCACTTCTTGATATTGGTGTTCCCAGAGCTCTTTTTCATTTCCTATCTTTACTTGACTCCAATAAACTGCAGGAACACCCATAACTGGCCAACATGAATTCGCATCTTCTTTATCAATTGCTGCAGTTCTTAATTGCATAATATTATCATATGTAACAGAGAGATTACCTGGTCCAAAATAAGTTCCTGAGTCTAATACAATTTCATTTACACCAAATTTCTGTAAAGTGGCGCTTAATGACATTAATTCATCTAAATTACTAGAAGCAATAACAACAGGTAAGTTATTTTCTATCGCAAACTTTCCTATTTGTTCCCAAGTATCTTTTGTAACAGCATAGAGTAAGGGTTTTTTATCCTTGATTTCTTCAGCAGCAGCTAATAATACTTCAGGATTAAAGCTACACAACATAACTGGAAGATTTGAAAGTTCAGTTAGCCTTTTAGCTGCTAATTTAAATTGCTCTTTATCGCCAGATACATTTCTTAAAGCAACACCATTAAGAGTAAGAACATCTCCCATCCTTTCTATTTTAAGATCTGAAAGATATTTGATAATATCTTCTAAATCTGTATCATCATCTGCAATTTCAATAAACAGAGCTGTTTGATTATAAAATGTTAATTGATGTCTCATCAAAATTTCTTCTCCTCCGATTGTAACAGCTTTTTCTCCTGTACCAATTGTTACAGGTTTTTGAGGAGGGGTTAAAAGTTTAATAAGCTTCTCTCTATTTTTTGCTTGTTTTGGATCCTGCATTAAATGAATACAGTCTTGAGCTTTTACCTTTCTTTCCAATGTATCTGTCGCAAAAGCCATACATGTGTCATAACCGCAATCCTTGCAATTTGATTTATCCAAAAGGGCATAAATTTCTAACGGACTTGGTCTAGCCATTTTAATTTCTCCAAATTCTTTTTTTACCTTTATAAAATATTCACTAAGTATGTGTGGTCTAATTGTAAATTGAATTAAAAATTTGGTTTTTTCAATACAATTATAACTCCAACTCTTCTTATCTAAATTTAATCTTAAAATTAAGACTTTAGAAAATTTTTAAAAATTTCATTGTTTTATTTAGTTAATGGTTGAGCAACAAAATGGATTTGAAGAATTTAACTCCTTGTTTTATCCTAAACATATTGCATTTATTGGAGCATCAGAAAGCTCCAGACTTGGCTCAATGATGTATCTACCTGCTTTTAAGGAATCTATGTGGACCAATACTTTTTACCCCGTAAATCCGAAATATGATAAAATAATTGGTTGGAAATGTTATCCTTCTGTTTTAGATGTTCCTTATCCAATCGATACAGCATATATATCCTTAAATGTAAAATTCATTCCAGAAGTTTTAAAAGAATGTGTAGAGAAAGGAATAAAATGGGTAATCATTTTTGCTTCAGGATTTTCTGAAACTGGTAATCCTGAAGGAAAACAATTAGAGTTAAATCTATTAAATATCATAAAAAACTCGAATACAAGAATAATTGGACCAAATTGTTTAGGACCTTTAAATGCAGAAACTGGAATGGCTTTCTCATTTGCTATACAAAATGGTTTATATGGAGGTGTTTCGTTTATGTCGCAATCTGGAGGGCACTTTACTCAGTTAATGGATGTAGGTTATAAACGAGATATCAGATTGCGTTATGGTATTAGTTTCGGTAATCAGATTGATTTAAATTGCGTTGATCTAATAAAACATTATCGGCAACATTCAAAAACAACTCTTATTGCGGCATATTTAGAATCTACGGGTTCTGCAACTGGTCACGAATTATTTTTGGAACTTAGAAAAACAACAAAAGTTAAACCAGTTATATTATGGAAGGGAGGATACACTAAAGATGGATCTCGAGCGGCTTATTCTCATACTGGGGCAATAGCTTCAAATGATAAGATATGGAAATCAATGGCTAAACAAACAGGAACTATTCTTGTTAAAGACAATGAGGAATTTTGGAACACAATTAAAACTTTCGAGTTATTATATCCAAAAAGTTTACCAAAAGGACGAAATGTGGGAATAGTGACAGCTGGAGGAGGAAATTCAATTTTGAGTTGTGACATATTTTCTTCTTATAATCTCAATGTGCCTGAACTAACTTCTGATTCACAATCCAAAATTGCTAAGATTTTACCAGATGTGAACATAAATATTAAAAATCCTATTGATTTAGGAGCATCGGGATTTATTTTAGATATTTTTATTAAATGTATAGAAGTAGTTATTGATGATCCAAATATTGATATAATTATTATACCTCTGTGGTCTGAACACATCTATCGTCATGTTTTTAGCAGGATGATAAAAACATTTGAATCAACTCTAAAACCATTTGCATTTTGCTTTCCTAGCATTGCCGATGATGCTGCTCTTGCAAAGAGATTTAATTCAGCTAAGAAGTTATTACACAAGAAAAGAATTTTATATTTCTTATCTTTAAGATATGCTGCAAATAGTATATCAATGTTTTGTGACTACATAGATTATCTGAAATCTCGAAAAGTCATAGTTACAGATTAATATGCTTGAAGCAAATGTAATATAGATAATAATTTAATTCTAGTATTGAAATGTGATTATAAGAATGGAATGTTTTGAAGATTCTTACATCTGGTTGTAACACTTCAGCAGAATGAACAGTACTGACAAGAACCGCAGGATTCAAGCATGATTTTTTGATAATTTCATACCAGTATGAAATATTCTGTTCACACTTTGTAATAATTGTGCACACTTAGTTCACAATTATTAAATCACAATTATTAATGTGGATAGTATTTGGGGCAGGATTTTTACTCACATTAATTGAGCTAATATATTCAGCAGGTACTATTACAGCTGCAAAATATGGTCTTATGGCAGTGGCATTTGTTGCATTAGGATTATCTTGTTATTTTGATATAATGGATTCTGATGGCATTGTAGGTTAAAATAATACTCTAACTATTTTTTTTTTCAAAAATTTTATTACGAATTTATCTTAAAATAATACTAAAGGAGAGGATAATTATAAACAGAAATTCTATAAAAACTCAAGATTACTATATTGAGATAAAAAATAACATTCATATTAATAAAAAAGGTATAATTTTAAAGTTTGGATATGCAATAGTGATTACATTTTTACTTTCTTTAGTAATTTCTTATTGGGCATATTCAAATATCTTTTTTGCCATTCCAACTTATGTTAAGGCGTTAACTATGATTGGAATCTCATTTTTACTTATAAATATTGTATTCGATAAAGCAGAAACTATCTTATATTGGAAAGATCCGGAAAAAAGACCCGTGATTTTGAATATAAAGATGAAACAATCGTTCATTGAGACCATAGTTGTATTTTTTGTTAATTTTATTATTCTTATATTTTCCCAATTTTTAGGATTATTAAATTTTATATATGAACATGAATTGAATAAGAGATTTATTTCTTATTATCAACCGACTTTCCTTGAGACAGTATTAATTACCCTAATTATAATTCTATCTTTTATCGCCATATGGACATCTATGTATTGGTTTGCAGGTAGATTCCTTCAAATAAAAGAATATTCAAACCGTTTGAAAAGATTTGTTTTAAAAGCCTCAAGGGTTTTCATTTTTATAATGATTTTATTAGTAATTTTTTGGGCAGTTCTTTACATAGGAGATCTTTTATTTATAGAGGTCAAGGTAGATGGAAACTTCGTAAGTATCGAATTCTTAAAGGATTTTACAAAAAAAAATTATCTTTTGGTTTTGACGGTGGAAATATTTATTCTTTTTGGTATAAATTTATTTTTCTATTTTAATGGAGATAAAAATTTGAGAGAAAGAAATAATTTTATTCTATCGGATAAGGAAAAGAGCGAGATCAAAAGTAAAAAAGAAAAAGACCACAAAACGGAAAACAAAAAAGATTTTAAAACACTTGTCTTTGAATCTTTAATTGTTCAAACTATTTTATTGCCTTTTTTTTATATATTCCTGTTAGTCTGGATATCAAATGGGGTTTTTATTTTCTTTTGGATTTCTTTAGGATTTATGATATTTTGTTATATATTAATCATACTTCTGCTAAAAGAGAAAATTTCGATAGTTTAATATGTGAAGTTTGTGGCTTTTTCAACCTCTATGCTTAGAAATCGCGTACTTGATGAAGATTTCAGATCCGCAGTATGGAAATATAAAACTAAATTAAGAAGTTGTTCGAAAATAACTTCCCCTCGAATTTTTTAAATAATTTAAAGCGATCAATTATGACATTTTTTTAATTTCTCAGTTTTCTGATAATTTTATTCAATATATTAATAGAAATTATTCCAGAAATATCTATGTTAATATTGTTTTTTTGAAAAAAAGAAAACTCTGATTTACTTAATCCCAATCTTTATATAATTATAATATATTATTATATTTAAATAAAATGGTTAATGTTATTCTTTAACATGATGATTGATCTAGGAAAAGGTGAATGAATGGCTTATAGGATAATCACCGATGAGGGCATTACCATTCAATATACCATTTTAGATTTTATTGAAAACCTACATTCGAAGATATCGATCTTGGAACTCTTGAAGGAGAAAGGCGATATAAGGGGATTTTTAAATGCCAACCCCGTGGTCGTAAGGATACCCACGGAAAACCTTTGAAACCCTTACGAGATATTGATTTTTTGTTCAGAATTTATATTGAACGGGATCGAAGACTTTTTGCAGGATTTTTAGCTAAAGCGTATGGACGTGGAGGAGTACGAAAAGCGGTAAAATTAACGGGGCTTGATGTTAAAACGGTGAGAAGAGGAAAAACCGAGATCATTAATCGTACAAAATTCCAGGAATCTCGTATCAGGCGTCCGGGCAGTGGAAGACCATCAAAAACTCAAGTCGACACCCGATATGAAGATGAACTTCAAGACCTGATGGAGGATGAATTAGCAGGCGATCCCATGAGTGAAAGAAAATGGATGAGAAAGACGTTGCGATGGATCAAAAAGGAACTTCAAGGAAAAAGAATTAACACAGCTATTAACGCTGCTATTTTCCACTTTTCCTTTAATAGATTACATATCCTATCTATTCTTTCTATTTCTCTCATCTTTGGCAGATTCATATATTTATATATTCCTTTTTCAATTTTTCTTTACTTCCATTTTAACCTTTTGAAAGTACGGATTTCTTATTTTCGATTATTTTTAAAACTCTATTAACGCAACCTTCTACATTATTATAAATTTGACTTCCCGTAAATCTTTGGATCTGCCAGCCTTCAGAATTAAGGAAAGCATCCCTTCGATTATCCCTGTTAAGTCTTCCGCTCTGCTATGATTATACTCCACCCGAGCTAGAGCAAGATTCTGAGAAAGAGCCAGAAATTGAACCAGATACTGAAACAGAACAAAAATCTAAGATTACACATGAGAGTGAAATAGAAAAAGAACCGGACCAAGTTTCAGAATGCGAGTGGGAACCTATAGATTCTGAAACTGGAGAACCAGTTCCTCATCAACCAAATCCAGACGCAATACTTCTTGAAGATTTAATTGAAGGATTAGTCAATGAACAACAAAAAAATCCAAGAGAAGAAACAGTTACTGAACCAGAACAAGAACCTGAAATGGAATTCGAATCAAAACTTGAACGAGAGTCAGAACACACACCAGATCAAGAATTTGAGAAAGATTGGGAGTTTATTAATTATGATATAAGAGAACCAGTATTCTCTACGCCAGATCCAGAATTGAAGTCAAATGAATACCAAAAACCAGAGGAAATTTCTGAAAGCAATTCAGAGCAAGCAACTGAACAAAATTATGATCTAACACCTGAATCAGAACCGGAACAGAAACCTATTAGAACACAAGAGAAAAATCTGATTAAAGTGAAAGAACTAGAGCCAATTACTGATCCCAAGGAACTCAGGGACTATAAACATTATGAATACGAGCATGCTATTAAAAACAAGAATGATTATAAACATGAGCAAGAACCATCGAAAGAAACTGAAGAAAGCAAGAAAACCGTTAAAAAACAAAAGAAGAAGCCAAAGGAATTAAAATAAGAAATTTCAATAACAGATTTTAAAGTTGGAAAATCTGAAACGCAAACTGAGAAATTGGATAATAAGATTTTAAAGAAGGAAAGTAAGCCACAAGAAACTGTCCAAAAAAATGAAGTTGAGAAATCAAAAGAAATTGGGGACATAAAAAATGAATCTAAAGAACTTAAACATCTTTTAAGTAATAAAATTGAATCCAAAAAAACTATAAAGCAGAAACAAGCACAAATTAAAAGAAAAATAGAAAAACAAGAAGCTCAGGAATCTGATAAAAATTCAGAACCCGAATTTATAAAAAGATATCGTCAGGAAACAGGTAAGAGACCATTTTATAGAGGTGAAAAAACAAAAGGATTTTTAGAATGGTTGAAAAAACAAAAAGAAAAAGAAGAAGAACAACAAGAAGAGATAAGTGAAAAATCAGGAGAAGTTCAAGGAAATGATGAACACGAATGGACTTCATTATTAGAGGAATGGATTAATAGACAAGATATTTCAGAAGAAATTAAAACTGAATTATTGGAAAAACTAAAGAAATATTATAAATATAGAGAATACTATCGGCTGCGAAATCACTTAATTGAAAAATTCCATGAGCGTCATCAAGAGAATGTTCAAGATCCTTATCAATATACCAATAAAGAAAAAGAATTGTTAGAATTAATAATTAATCTAACCAAAAAACTTAACCAAATAAAGCCTGTAGAAAATACCCTTTTTCAAAAATTTAAAAAATTCCGAGACTTTTACAATAAAAGTCATAAAACGCATAAAGAAAAGATTAAGGCGCAAGAAAAGCAATTTATTCGTCATTTAGCCGAATTATATGAAAATTTTCAACTAATTTGGAAGGAGCTTTTAAATAAAAATTTATATAAATCTACAGAAATGACCTTGAAAGAAAAATCAAAAGTTCGTAAAATTATTGAAAAAGAAATCCTTACTGAAGAAGAACAAAAAGAATTAATATCAATACTAAGTAAACTTCCTTCTGAAGAATTGAATATATTATTAGGCTTAAAGTATAAACTCCACACACAAAATTACGTTAAATGGGGTAGGGATTATGATATTGGAGTTAAAAAGCTAATGCTAAATAAACATTTAAAGAGAAATATTACATTATCTCAAAAATTATTGAATACCAAGAGAGAAAATCCGTTAAATTTTACTAAACAAGAGTTTGATTTCTTTAATAAGTACAATTTAGAATTCAAGAGATTTGAATCTCGATGGGTATGGATGGAGTTATATCCAGATTTGATTCCAATTTTCTTTAAGGAATTTTTGTTTCCAATATATAATCGTGATCCGTCTGTACGTGAATTATATAATTTAGGATTCGGTAATTTTTCAAATAAACTTAAAAAAGTCTTAGGGATGCCATACGGTCAATGGAAAGAAGAACAAGGATATTATGATTTTAAAAAATGTACTCGGTGTGGTAATTTTTTACCAAATGAAAAATTTGAAAGGTTAAGAGGACATGAAGAGCAAAAACGAGGGGCATATAGAAGTATGTGTATAAATTGCAGAAACGATGTAAGACGAATATCAATTTATAATAAAAAATATCGCTTAATTAAGGATTATCTCGGTGGAAAATGCCATGATTGTGGTGAAGATTTGACAGTATTAGATGGATACGAGTTTCACCATTTATATCCAGAACTTAAAACTGCTACTTGGCGTGAAATGAAAGAAAAAAGTTATAAAGAAATTGTTCAATGGGCATTTAACGATAGAATTATTCCTTTATGTGGAAATTGTCATGCTAAAAGAACAGCTACAGTTTTTTCATTACAAAAAGAATTAATTCTTCTTGAAAAGATATTTAGTTTTTCACCGCTAGATATAGATAACTTAATTTCAGAAAAAATTAAAGAGCAGATAGATCAAATGAGAAGCGGTAAGAATCAAATAAAAAAATGGATAAGAAAAAGATTCATCTATACAGAATTGTTTTTTGGTAAATGTATAGGATGCGGTAAAATTACTGTCTATAATAATTTACCAGCATTGCAATTACATCATTTATTTCCTGAACTTTTAGAAGTGAAGAATAAGTGGTATGATCTTGCTGATTTTGATTGTGAAATCATTATGGATATTATAATAAAAGAGCGTTGTGTTGGGATATGTTCTAACTGCCATTCAGTAATAGGATCAAGATTTCAAGAAGTGGTTGAAGAAATAGTAAACGATTCAGAGTTTATATCACATGTAAAAATTAAATATAAAACTATAACAGAAAGAATTAATGCTTTTCGAATCGATATGAAAAAGATAAATTTTAGATCTCCATTAAAATTACCTATAACGGAGGAATATATTGAAAAAGCTATTAGTACCATTTTTAAAAATCTAGATTTAAACATTCATCAACTTGAAAAAGAATATCTGAATAAACTTAAAAATAGATGTTATGAAATATTACAACAGATACCCTTAGAAGATAGGAGTTTACGAGATCCATATGTATTGTCTGGTGTTACCATTTATCTAGCAGATAGATTAATTGCTATAGAATCAGGCTTTAAACCTTTTTTAACTCAGAATCTAATCTCTAAAATTTTAAATATCGATAGATCCAATTTTTCCGATATATATAATAATTTCCTTACACCAAAATTTTTAAATACTAAACAAATTGAATATGATAGAATTATTGAATATTTAAAAATTCAAGGTAAAGCATCAAGACAAGAAATTGGTAATTTAATTGGTAGAAGTCTAAAGCCAACATATAGAAGATTATTAGAGTTAGAAAAATTAGGTTTAATTAAGAGAGAAAGAAATAATCCTATTTCAAATATTTCAGGTAAAGGATCATCATATACTTATTGGTTGATTGCTTAAATATTAATCTTTATTATTATTCTCTCTTTATATTGCTATAAAATAATCAAAATTTAAATGTTCTGTTAATATAACAGATTTATTTGCTTCTCAAAATCTCAATATACATGAATTGACTCCTGAATCACAATCTAAAATTGCTCAAATATTACCGTACGTTAATGTAAGCATTAAAAATCCTGTTGATTTAGGGGCATCAGGGTTTATTTTAAACACTTATATAAAATGTATAGAAATTGTGGTTAATGATCCTAACATAGATATTGTCATAATACCTCTTTGGCCAGATCATATTTATCGTCATGTTTTTAATAGGATGATTAGAATTTTTGAATCAACTTCAAAACCATTTGCATTTTGTTTGCCAAATATTGCTGATGATAGCGATCTCGCAAAAAGATTTAATTCTGCAAAAAAATTATTACACAAGAAAAGAGTTCTCTATTTCTTATCTTTAAGAGATGCAGCAAAGAGCATTTCGCTTTTTTGCAATTATTTTGAATTTCTAAAATCTCATAATATTCTTAATAGGAAATGAATTGATTAAAAAACAATTCTATATTGCTAATTTTTCTGAAATTCTATGTAAATATAATTTCATAAATAATCTCTGACGATTACAATAATCAAATTTCTGTTTTTGAGTAAGATCTTCAGATTTCTTTAAAATAAAATGTATCTCTTTTATCATATTAAAGTAATTATCTATGATACTTTCAGTTGTTTCTTCTAACCGAAGATTAAAATCTTTTTTTAAACCACTAATGAATGATTTAGATTCAGAATTAATACTTTTTTGTAAATAATAATCATGAAATATAGCAGATTCATCAAATATTAAATTATTTTGAACATTCTTTAAATAATTTCCCTCTATTTTTCCTGAACTCATCCTATAAATGATCTTATACTATAAATTTTACTAATACTATTATTTTTCTTATATTAATTTCAAAGCGGGAATTCTATTAATCCATTAATATGACTACAGAATGTATAAAATGAATTTCTCTGAAAAATATAATAAAAAGGAGAGGATAAGGATAACAAAATTCAAATTTTCCATAAAAAAGAGATTATTAAAGGCGAAATCCAATGTAAGATTGAAAATTTTGTTTCCCTTACTAATATAAAATTATTATCAAACTATTAAAACATAACAAAATAATAAAAAAGTTGAGATATAAGGAATTATATCGGCTTTTAATTTCTCTTTTTATTCTTGCAGAAATAATAAAAAAAAGTTGAATTCTTAAAATTATGATTTTATCTTAGTAATATTCTATTTTAGAAAAAAGTAAAGCGAAGAAACCGTAAAAGACTATATTTATTACACAACTTATGATTGAAGATATAAGAATAACATCAAGTGAGCCCCAAAAATACGTAGTAGATAATATGGTTTGAAAAGTGGCACTTAAAAAAACTCCAATAAAAACTGGAACTATACTGATAACTGCTGTAAGAAGCCATCCTCCAAAACATTGACCTTTACTTTCTCCGAACCTTCCAGCAAGAATTGCCGCAATTATAGGAGCAATTAAGTATCCTAGCCCTAAGATCAAAAAAGCTAAATCAAAATTACCCAAATATGGTTGAGCTATTGTCCAATTAAAAATTGTAAAGGGTGTGCAAATTATTGAACCAAACAAATAATATAGAATCATTAATGGGGCTCCCTGAATTGTATCGAACAAATCACCAAATTCAAGACCAGGACTAAGAGCGTAATATATTATTGTAAAAATAAAATTTATCCCAACGAAAGCTGTTAAACTCAATAAAAATGCTTTACCAAATCCCATTTCACTCAGACTCTTTTTTAAATGTGAATAATTATATCTTATTATCTTCAAGGAAGAATAAGATTTTAAATTTTAGGGTGTAAATAAATCAAATTATATACTTATTAGTATTTTAGCTTTCTATAATATTGTAGTATGTTGAATGGTATTAAAAAGTAGTAAATAACAGATTTATACCTCAAAATTTTAATAAGTCATGAAATCCTAAAAAGACTATAATAATGAAAAGACTCAATAAAAAATTACCTCTTGGAAAGCTTAAACATAAATATTTAGCTCGGTTACTCTCAAATATAGAAATGTGTGATAAAAGAGTAATAATGGGGTCAAAAATTGGAGAAGATGCAGCAGTTATAGATATCCCGGGAAAAAATTATTTAGTAATTAAAACAGATCCAATTACTTTCGCAACTGATGAGATTGGGTATTATGTAGTAATTGTGAATGTGAATGATCTTGTATGTACAGGAGCTAAGCCAAAATGGTTTCAATCTACAATTTTATTGCCTGAACACCTGACTTCAAGGGAAATGATCGAAGATATATTTAAAAATATTCATAATACCTGTAAATCTATAGGGATAACTGTTGTTGGGGGTCATACAGAAATCACACCAGGATTAGATAGACCAATTGCAATTGGATCTTTAGTAGGAGAAGTAGACAAAAATAAACTTGTACTTACTTCGGGTGCGGAACCAGGAGATGCACTTATTCTAACAAAAGGGATCTTTATTGAAGGTACATCTATTATTGGACGTGAAAAAGAAAATGAATTAGTGCAGAAAGAGTTCAATCAGGATTTCATAGAAAAATGCAAAAATTACCTATATAATCCTGGAATAAGTGTTTTTAAAGAAGCACTTTTAGCAAATGATCATTTTGAAATAAAAGCTATGCATGATCCTACAGAAGGAGGACTTGCTACAGGAATCGCTGAAATGACAATTGCTTCTAATACTGGAGCAATAATTGAGAGAGATCAAATTAAAATATTACCTGAACCTTTAAAATTAAGTGAAACTTTTAATTTAAATCCAATGGGCACAATCTCTTCAGGAACTCTATTAATTGCTATAAATAATGAATATAGTATAGAATTATTGGATTTATTAAAAAAGAATGAAATAAATGCTGAGAAAATAGGAGAATTTGTCTCTAAAAATAAGGGTTTGAAGATTAAAGAAAAAGATGGAAAATTAAACCATTTATATTACTCTGAAACAGATGAAATTACCAAAATTTTTTAATGTCATAAAGATATATTGAGTAAAATTTTAATTTTTTTTCAACTAAACCACATTTTTCCTTATTAAACTAAGATTTTTATTCTCAGAATTTATGTTATAATATATATAGCATTTATTTCTTAGGTTTGTTTAATACTGATTAAATATTTGATCAAAGTTGGCCTATAAAGAATTAAAATATATTATTGAAAATCTTCAAGAAAGAGCTAACACTCTAGATTTTAACATTAAAAATTTTAATATCGTGTTATTCGAAGTTTTAGAGAATAAAGGTACTTTATTTGAAGAATTTACAAAAGATATACGATTAAGATGGGAAGTATTTGAAAAAAAAAACAAAAAAAGAGTAATTAAAAAAACCTTTACATCTTTTTTTTATGAAAATTTTCATGATTTATTCAGTTACTTCATAGAAGTGTTTTTTGGATTTAAAAAAAATTCCTTAAATTTGTTTAATAAAGAAAAAATTTCTGATGAAATAATATTTTTTGAATACAATTTTCTTCTAAATCTAAACGAAGAAGATATATTTGTTAAAATTTCCAAGGAATTCAAAGTTGAGATTTTATATGGATTTTCACTTATTACAGGTTATCTCTATTTTCTTGTTCGCCTTTTAGGAATCGTTATCAGAAAAACAATTCAAAAAAGGATTTTTGTATTACTTGACGCTGTTACAGTTAAAAATACTGATGTAAATAAAATCTTGAACTTTATGGTAATCGTTAAAGATAGTAAAGATGAGATCTTCAAGTACTATTATAATATGGTTCTATATTATTTCTTAAGACAAATAAAAGGTATTCCAGAAGAATATTTCGATAAATTACTCGAAGGAAGAGAAAAATTATACCAAGTGGCTTTAGAAGAATACTCTACTTCTAAAGAAAAATTAGTAGATTTGCTTTATTATTTTTATAAAAAATGCAATTTATTACAAAGTTTCTCCCCATTATTAGATTTCTTTAATTTTGTAGGAGCGAGAGTAGAAGATTCTGTATTTTCTAAACTGGATATAATTAAAAAAGAATTCTTAATTAACCTTGAATATACTCCTGAGAAAAAAGATTCTATTATCAAATTTTTTGATTATATTGATAAGAAATCAACCTTATATTCAACTTTCCAAGCAAATAATCTACCATCTCCAAAATCACAATTAAATCTATTTTTATTATATATGAAATATTATTTTGGAAGTGGGTTAGAAGCTTTGGAAGTAGGAGATTTACTTTTTTTACCAACAATTTTCAAAGACGCACTTGATCAATATAACAAAAATGTAGATGATGTAATTGGAACAAACTCTATTAAAAATATCAAAGAATTTTTGAATTGCCTCTCTGCTTTATCAAATACTAAAAATATTAATCTTTTCTTTCAAAAGATATTTAAAAAAAACATTTCACAATTAAATTATGGTTTTTTTAGAACATTCTTAAAAAGTTTAAATTCAAATTTCTCTCAAAATATAGAACAAGAAAATAAAATTCTTTCTGAAGATCCACAAAATGCACCATTTACATTCAATATTATTGTTGATCATATATGTAGAATTCTCTACGTATTAATTGATAAAATATTTATGAGATCTTCCCCAGGTGATGCTTCAAAAAATTTTATTGATCCCCGCAGTAGATATATTGGTAAAAATATTGCTTTAAGAGTTTTAGAACTATTTGTATTTCAAGATATAAACTATTCTGATGATGTATGGCCAGATTATATAATTAGTTTAAACAGAGGACAACTTAAGGATAAATTGGAAAAATTTAACGTAACTATCCCTGAAAAACAGTTTTATACTGTTGAGGAATTAATACAGATCATGATAACCTATAATATTCACTCTTTTTCTGATCAACCCTTTTTTGAAGAATGGTTGATCTATGAGATTATTATTCCATTAAATAATTTAATACAGGATATTCGAAATGCCGTTAAGGATCCAACAAATGAAATAGAAGTCTATGAAAAATTAAGTGAATTGCTACTCTTTGGTATAAAAGATGAGAAAACCATAAAAGATTTTAAATTTATATGTCAAAACTTTGCCTCATTTTGGAAAAATATTGAGTAAATTTGTATAAATTAATTAATTTAGAGTAAAAATATTTACAAATTTTAAAAATTCATTTTCTATATCTATTATTGGTAAATTTAAGATCTCTTTTCTCTTTAAATCTCCTAAACAAATATTCCCTGAAATTATTTTAACGCTTTCTGTTAGTTGTTCCTCAATTTCATTCAATTCTGATATACATAATACTGTTGGATTATATAAATCCCTAAATCCTTCAGTAAATATGATATCTACTTTGTAAGGTCCGTTCTTCACCCAATTTAATAGGCTCTTAAATTTTAAATCTTTATTTTCTACAAAAATAGCAGTTTCATTATTAATATTTTGAATCACAGAATAAGATGCCCCAGCTTCAATGAATTTATAGGAATCTTTTCCTTTTTTATCAATAGGGTGATGTTTTACATTTTTTATTACAACAATATTATAACTAAAATTTTTTTTAAGTGATTTTATGGCACTTACTATAAAGCTTGTCTTTCCAGAACCAGAATATCCAATAACGTCTATTATTTGAATGATAATCACTCTTAGTTATTATTAATTTGAATCTATCTATATACTTCTAAAATTCATGTTTTAAATTATTTCTGATTCTTTTTCATTTCATTTGTTTTAATAAAAAAAAATTAAAAATATCGCAATTTCCTTTACTTAAATAAGATTATTCTAATAAATTCAAAAAAATTTCGTTATCTAAATGCCTAAACAGCGAATTATATTTGATGCTAATTATTTTATTTGTATGCTCCAAATTAAAGCACGTAATATTCTAAAAAATTTAGAAATTGTCGCTGACGATTTAGGATATGAATATTATATCTCTCAAGTCGTATTTGATGAAATAAAAGCACCCCATACATATAAAGATAAGCTAAAAAGCATTATAAATGTAGAAAAAATATTACCAAGTGAAATAGATGCTATTAAAGACGATTTAAGTCAATTTAATATTAGATTTCCTGCTCAAGATCCTGATTTGACGCTTGTTTGCATTGGAAAGAAATTATTGGATGAAAAAGGTGCTTTACCTGTTCACCTAGTGACAGATGATTTTAAATTAGCAAAGAATACAAATTTACTCTACAAGGGAAAAATTAATATATTATCACTTTCGAGTTTCTTGTTGAAAATACAGAGAACAATTGCTAAATCTCAGATGAGAAAATATTTTAAAGAACTTTGGAAAAGAAGTTTAAATTATACATTATCATATATGATTGAACGCTCTAAAATATATCCCGCTGAACAAAAAATAACCTGGTTGATTGAAAAAGCGATTGCTGTTACAGAAACATCGATACTATCTCAAGATGTTGAGTTAGAAAATCCCGATACTGGTGTTAAATTTGAGATCGGCGCTTCAAAATATGCAGACGAAATTAACATTGCTGAGAAGTATATATCTAATCAGGATCTCCCTCAAAGTGAAGAGGAACAAATAATTAGAATAGTAAAATTTCTTGAAAATTTAAAAATTTCAAGGGAATATATAATCCGGGCTCGAGAAGCGATAATAAAAAGTGAAACTAAGGATGCTGTAAAATATTTAAAAAAGGGTAATGGGTTTTTAGTATCATTACTTCAAGTTGCGTCGGGGCAGTTAACAAATATCAAGGATTACGAGATTGTAGAGCAATTGATATGTTCTGAAATTAGCAAGATGGAATTTTTACGGGCGTTTTTATTAGTTTCACTTGGCCGTATTAACACAGCTATAGATTCACTTGAAAGAGCTGCATTGTTTTCAATCATAATTCATAATTATAAGACTTGTTTAACTCTAAATTATATCAAAGCCTTAATATATCTATTTCATGGACTTTATGAAAATGCTATTAAACAATATAATTTTACTGAAGAATTAGCCGATATTTATGATGATGATAAGTTACGCCTTAAATCTTTAATCGGTAAAGCTATAGCTATTTACATTCAAGGAGAGAATAAGAATACAGCAATGAATATTATGGATGAAATCTCAAAAATTGATTTCGAAGAAAATTTTCTCGATGCGATAATAGTATTTAGTGAATTAGGGGATTATTTCTTGGCATTAGGACATTCTCAAATTGCTGTAAATCTTTACAATCAAGCATTGGAAATCTCAATTGACTATAAATTAACATACAAAAGTGAAATCTTAATAGAAAAGCTTAAAAGATCTTATATTGCTACGGTTTTGACCGGATATTCAGCGGAAGATATGGTCGATAAATTAGATGTTTTATTAGATAAAGCTTACTCCATTAAAGATGTTGAAAAATATAATGAACAAATTAAAAAAATCTCAAGTTTTAATCTCTTGTTTTATACCCCATTTCCGTATATTACAGGAAAAAATAAAACAATTCCCTTCTCAAAACTTCCAAAGGAACTTCAAGATGATTACTTAGAAGTTGTGTATTTCGAAAAATCCAAAGAAATCCCAGAACAAATTCTTTTTATTGTTTCCCATTATGAATTAGGTTTATTAGGAATTAAATTGTTAACTAGTGAAAATGTTACCGGAATTGCTGAAAATTATACTCTTAAAATTAAATCAACAGCTAAGGTGAAAATTTATGAACCTGAAGAAGATTTAAAGAACGATTTCTTAATTAGGGCTATTATAGAGGCTACAACAAAAGATATGGTCAAAATAATTTATAATCTTCCAGCTTTCTTTAAACAATTAAATCTATGATTCTTCATTTATAAAAATATGATGAGAAAGTAATAACAAATAAAAAATAGATTTTAAATTCTTCTTTCACTCTTATCTCGTTGGCTTACTTGATGAGAATGCACAGCACATGAGATACAGTAATATTTTTTCTTGCTTGGAGTTTGAATAATTGTACCTGTCTTTTTCAATTCACTATACATCCGACCATCAACAAGAGAAACCCTTCGTGTTACGGCTTTTGCTTTACTTCTAGCAACCATACGACCACATTTTGAGCATTGAACTCTAGCATAATGCCCTTTGCTAGAACCACTCTTTCCACCACTTTTTCTTTTTTTAGGAATATGGAATCAGCAATTTTTTATTTTTATTGATATATTTTGTTACCTCTAAAGAATGAATTATATAAAACTTAAAAAATTTATCTTTAGGCGTAAGAAATTATACAAATAAATAATAATAGGGTCAATTTTATAAACTAACTATTTATCTCCTTCATCTGCACTATGGTTTTTTAAAGTTTTAAAGGCATAGCTTAATCTTTGCAGAAAAGTATAAATTAAAGTAAAAGTGAATATCAATATGCTGATAAGAAAAACTGGTGTTACAGGGATTCTAGTAACAAATGGAACAAAAATTGTTAATGGCTCATCTAATAAGAGGAACGTTAGAAAATATATTATTAGTTCTATAATTATAGCAAAAAGTAAAAAAAGAATTCGTTCCGCTCGTTCCATAAATCCAACCCCCTTCATATTAACACCTTCATTTTCAGCTCTAGAACGTATATAAGAAATCATAATAACTAAAAACAATATTAAGTAACCCAATAAATAACTTACCAGACCTCCATAAATTAAACCCAAAATAAAAATAGCATCAGATAATCTATCTAAATTTGAATCTAAAAATGCCCCAGCTTGAGTTTCATTATTTGTTCTTCTTGCCACCTCTCCATCAAATAAATCCATAGCACCAGCTATGCCTATGATGACAGGAATAACCCATGAAAACCATATTGAAAAATACAATCCATATATGGCAATTAATAATGATGCCGTTAATGTAAATATAAATCCTATGTAAGAAATCTTATTAGGTGTAACATTATGTTTAATTAAAAACTCTACTGGGCGATCTATAAATCTATTAGAAAATTCTCTCTGTCGAGCTCTTTTATTAATATCTTCTATTTCATTCAATTCCTTTAAAATCCCAAAATTTAGATTAATATTTTCTAAATTTCTTTCGAATAAAAAATTTATTAAAATGCCATTAAAAGTAATTTCAATAATCGAATAACTGAAGAAGCTAAATACGATTGATTTCCAATACTTATAGTTTGAATTTTAAAAGCTAGCATTTCCTTTGAGTTAAGAAATTCATCTTCTTGACTCCCTATGATAAAAACAATTTTCTCTTTTTCTCGAATATGATTTAATAGTTTAAAGAAATCCTTTCCTTCTTCTTGCAAAATATACAAATTATAATCCAAATTTTTAAAATGTTTTATTGCTTCTGTAATGCTGATTTTTGAACCCCTTGTTGAGTTTAGTGGATTGAGATGTTGATCTTCTTTAGTAGGATATTTTTGCATAAGATCAACAAAATAATTTGTAAAAAGTAATTCATTTTTAGGGAAAATTTCATACCTAAAAAATTCGGGATTAAAAATAAACGTCCCAAAATGATCTAAAAATACCCATATCTGAATTCTTTCCTCAAAATTGTCCTCACTCAACAGGGTAGCTAATATACATCTCGAAATTACGTCTAATCGTCCAGAAGATCCTGGAATATCTTTTATAGTATATTTTTCTAAATTAACTGTCGAGGATTTAATAAAAAAAACCAAATTCATAGGAAAAATCTTAATTTAATTATCTAAAAGAATAAACATTTTTGTTATAGTCAATATAATGATGAATTGATTATAATCAATATTAATTCAGATTAATTGATAATATTGAGAATTAATTATGAAAGAAATCGATTTTACCTTCTTATTGTTTTTAATGTCTAATTTAAGAATACCTTATAAAAATTTAAAATAATGGACTATAAATTGTTCATAAATCTCTAATAATATTAATAATCAAACATAAAAATGATGTAGTAATGAAAATGGTAACAAAATCAAAAAAATATGAATCTATGAGATCTGAAGATAATATTAATCCTGATAATGAAATGGCAATTGAAGTAAAGGATTTAAAAAAATATTTTAAGGGGAAAAAAGGATTTGATGACGTGAAAGCGTTAAATGGTATTTCTTTCAGCGTTAAATCCGGAGAAATTTTTGGATTATTAGGACCAAACGGAGCAGGAAAAACCACAACAATCAATATAATAATTGGGTTAATTAAACCAACTGATGGAATAGCCTCTATTTATGGTTATGATATAAAAGAGGATATTTCAGAAGTTAAAGAATTAATAGGTGTTTGCCCCCAGGAGCATGCTGTATTTAAATTTTTAACAGGTAGAGAAAATATAGAACTCTTTGGTAACCTATATTCAATGCCTAAAGATGAAATGAAAAAAAGAGCAGATAACCTAATAGATAAATTCGATTTTGCTAATGCAAGTAAACGTAAAACGAAAGGTTATAGTGGAGGGATGTTAAGTCAATTAAATTTAATCATCTCTATTATAAATAATCCCAAACTCATATTCTTAGATGAACCAACAGTCGGAATGGACCCACGAGCACGAAGAAGGACATGGGAATTTATAGGTAATCTTAAAAATGAGCGTAAAACAGTGTTGCTTACAACTCACTATATTGAAGAAGCTGAAGCTCTATGCGATAGAGTTGCGATTATTGACTATGGTGAATTGCTCGATATTGGTACCCCTAAAGATTTGATGAAAAAATATGAATCCGATAGTTTAGAAGGTGTCTTTTTGAAAATTACAGGAAGGAGAATTATGGAGGGAATGTAAATGAATACACAAAGACTCTTTGCATTATTAAAAATGGAATTGAAAAAAATTCTAAGAGAACCAGCCTATGTTTTTTTAATGTTTCTTTTTCCAGCTGTTCTTACAATAATTTTTGGTTTTGCCTTTAGCGATCCGGAACTAGGGATGTCATTTAATGCAATGGCACCAGGATTATTTGCTTATGCGTGTATTTTCATAATAATGATTGTAGCACAATCTTTTTCTGATGAAAGAGAACAAGGATTATTAAAGAGATTAAGTATTACACCTATGAAGGCGTCTGATTTCATGGGAAGCCAGATTTTATCAAATATGATAATCGTTATGCTGCAAGTCCTCATTGTTTTCATTTTAGCTCAATTTTTTGACTTTAGGCCACAAACCGATATTCTAGGCATTTTATTAGCATTTTTATTAATGGTAATTTTTTCTCTTAGTTCTGTAGGACTGGGACTAATTACTGCTACGATATCTAAAAGTGCTGGTGTAGCAACCGGTTTATCTTTTATCTTTATCCTACCTCAAATGTTTTTTGGAACTTTCATACCAATTACAAGTACCACTCGTCCAATTGCAATGATACTTCCAAGTTATTATGTAACGGATGCTTTAACATCAATTTTTAAGGGAGATGCTTTGACTAATTTGAATATATTAATCGATCTTGCATTTGTTTCTATCGTAAGTATCGTAATTGTGATAATTGGTATTCAACTATTCAAAAAATTTGGTAATAAATAGGGCTTTGAAAGATTCTTTAATAAATTCTTTCTATTCTAATCTTTAATTAAAAAAAATTAAAAGCTTTTTTATTAGACAATATCTATCGAATTCTTCTTTTTATGATGAATAATTAGATAAAAAGCAGAAGACATTAAAATGACAGACACAGCAATACCTAAGATTGCTGCTCCATAGTCGCTTGTTATCCAACTAAAGATAGGTTCCCATGGAGATACTAAATTTTCAAGCCAAGATTCACCATTTTGGTCGATCAATACACGTTCTAATCCATCTGGGGCATCTGATAAAATTCCAATTGTAAATCCTCCTGCTATCATCAACAATAATACCGCTGTGACTGCGAATATCGAAATTATCGGTTTTTTATACTTTGAAATATTAATTGTTATGACTTTTTCTGTCATTATTGATTCTGTCATAATAATCTCTGGTTTTACTCTATGAATGTATAATATAATTAAAGCAGAAATAATAGCTTCACCAATACCTATTAAAAGGTGCCAGTAAACCATAGCAGGAATAGCAATCTGAATTGGAATCGCTCCCGAAATGCTGATTTCAATACCACATATAAAAGAGGCTAAAACAATAGAAATATAAGATCCGATAGCTGTTGCAATCGCAACTTTCATTTCTTTCTTAATAGATGTTTTATTTAGGATTTTTACTATAAAGACCACGATATAAAATCCAACTATTCCTCCAATTATTCCCATATTGAAAGTATTTGCTCCTAAAGCTAATATTCCTCCATCTCCGAATAAACTTTGGACAAATAATACTAAAAAGAGAATAATAACTGAAGCCCATGGGCCTAATATAACTGCGACAAGAGTTCCTCCAATTAAATGCCCAGAAGTCCCTCCAGGGACAGGATAATTTACAAATTGAAAAGCAAATATAACTGCAGCCAAAACTCCGATATATGGAATTAACTTGTCAGAATCCTCTTTCTCAAACATTTTTCCCATCTTAAAATATCCAAGAATCATAACAGCTATGACTATGATCCAAAGGATAATTATAATAGCTGGATCCAATAATCCATCTAGTATATGCATTTTTTAAAATATTATAATTAATTTTATTTGTAATGAATAATTAGAATGTTACTATATTATAAAAAAGTATGAAAAGTTATAAGTATTACTTTTTTAAAAATTAGTATGGCTTGTGTTAAAAACTGCTGTAACTGATTGAATTTTGAAAACTACACTACCTTTTAGACTTGAAAATGAAAAACTATATTTAAAGAAGATACACCCCTTAATTCGCCTAATTTTACCATTTATACTTGCTGTACCTTTTCTAGTTCTAGAAGATTTTTATTTGATATTTACAATTCTATTAGTTTCATTAATCTTTGATCTAATCTTTCGAGTAGATTTTATAAAAATATTTTCAAGATTCAAAGTAGTTATCCCCTTTGTTTTTTTAATCACAATTTTCATTCCATTCTATGTTGGGGACACTGTTTTTTATACTTTCAATATTGGAATTACAATTACAATTTATCAAGAAGGATTAAATCTGGCATTTCTTATTTTTCTCAGAGTATTTGGAGCCCTATTTATTTTCCTGTCATTTTTTTCTACTTTAACATATTCAGAATTTATAGACGCCTTAACCAAATTAAGAATTCCCTCAGTTTTTGTAGGATCTTTAATTATAATGTTACATTATATTCCAATCTTAGCAGGTTCTAATAAAAAGATAATAGAAGCACAAGAAATGAGGGGTAAAAAAATCACTTCATATTGGCAAAAATTAAAGACTCATGCCTATATTATGGGTAAGAGTATTGTAATGAATATGGAGAGAAGCGAAAAATTATATGAAAGTTTAAAAATGCGAGGATTTTCCGGTAAAATTACATTCGCTCCAATCAAAATGAAAGCAACTGATTTGGGGCTATTAATTTTATTCGTATTCATGATCATTAGTTTTATTTTTATAATTAATTTAGAATTAGTTTATCGAGGTGTATTTGCGTTAATTATGCCATAGAAGTAGAAAAATTGAATTTTAGTTATAATTCGGGTTTTAAAATACAAAATGTATCTTTTAAACTAGAGGAAAAAATTATTTGCGGACTAACTGGAAATAATGGTTCAGGAAAAACAACATTATTAAGATTACTAGTTGGATTATTAAAGCCTAAATCGGGTAATGTTAAGATTTTTAATAATTTGCTTACAAGAAATAAACAAGAATTGTGGAAGATTAGAAAATCAATTGGTTTTTTATTTCAAAACCCAGATGATCAATTATTTGCTCCTACTATTGAAGAGGATATTAGTTTTGGACCAAGAAACTTAAAACTTGAGGAGGAAGAGGTAAGAGCGAGAGTAGATTGGGCTTTAGAAGCAGTTAACTTATCTGAGTTTAAAAATTTTTCTCCTTTTAATCTTTCTTGGGGCCAAAGAAAAAGAGCAGCGTTAGCAGGGTTGCTAGCAATGAAACCTAAATTATTAATTTTAGATGAGCCTTTTGCAAATCTAGATTTTAAATCAATTTACAATCACCTTATAATTTTAGAAAAACTAAGAAAAGAAAATGAAATAACGATATTCTTCACTTCTCATAATTTGTTTTTCGTTGAACATTGGGCTGAAAAAATGCTATTTTTGGATGAGGGAAAGATTTTTTTTAATGGCACACCTCGTGAAGGATTAGGAAATTCAAATGTTAAGCAATTGCTAGGATCTTATGATGATATTCTATCATTAATAAAAAAGAGTTATTAGTAAATTCAATTAAATCTTTTTCTATTAAATTAATTTTAAATTTACTAAATTTATACTTTAATAAAATTTAAAGTAAAAATTTCATGCTTCTTACGCTTACTTACTTTCATCAAATCAAAGGTCCAAGTGTATTAATATCTTATCCTGATGTTCAATTAGAAGAGGATATTGTAAACAGACTTCTTAAATTCTTTGATCTTGAAATTAACGAGACTTTTTTCGAAATTGTTCTGATTACGAAAAAAAAGAAAATAATCAATTTTCATTTTGAAATTCCCTCTGAGTGGGCACGGGGGGAAAAAGAATTTGCTATGCTCTCTTTAATTATGAAAAGAGAATACGAGAGTGAACTTGTTTACGCCTTTATCGTCGACGCTTCTTATAAAATCCTTAAAACTAAAAATGTATTTAAAGCCCTTTATAAAGATGATGATTTTCGTAATAGTAATGATCTAGAAATCGATATTACTTATGAACAGATAAGAAAAATACTCTTCGACTGTTTAACTAGTTTGATATCAAGAATAGAAGATAGAATTAAAGGAGTAAATAAAAAAGATCCTTTTCCTTTTTCTTAAAAACAATAATTTTTATAATAAATCATTCTATTATAATATTGGGACAACAATGATGGACTAATAGCGTCATCGAGGGCACATATGATTAACTGTGATTATGTAGCGCAAGAGTACGCTTACACTTAAGTTGATTAATCAGTAACATTCCTGAACAAATGGGCTCTTAACCTAGCAATGGTATATACCAGCCGCAATGAAGTTCGAGTCAGTACCCAGGCAGGAAACATGATTATGTCCCAAAAAGGCATAAAAATTAACGCCTAGCGCGAGAGAACTATTTTGATTTTATGGAAAATCCATTAAATGAGAAAAAAGAGTTAGTGTTTTAGGCAACAATATTATGCTGATTTAATTTATTGTATACTCATAGAATCAGATCTAAATAATTCCTTCATTTCTTTTCCAAGTTCTGCTTGATTGACCTGTAAGTATCTATCTAAGATGGATTCAAGCATAGGACCCCATTTTTTCATAGTCGCTCTTATAAATCCTATTTGTGCATTTTTATCAGCTACAATACACAACACTCCTTTGCCAACTTTCATTGAAAATATCATCCCTTCAAGATATTCTGTTATCTGAAGATTAATAGATCCATAACCTAAAATGTATCCTTGTTCCTCACCAGCGACAAATACAGCACTTCCAATTGCGCCAATCTTCTCTACAGAAATCCCATTATTAACAGAAAATTTAAATTTAGATTGACTTAAAATAGTAATTCCTGTATCATCGGTTAAAAGAGCATACTTTAATCCGGGGGCACTATTGATAATTGTAGTTAAAATCTTTTTTAATCTAATCTCGTCCTCGGAATAACTCAAATATTTGTCGTCCTATTAATTAATTTCCTTTTATAGACAATTTCTTTAAGGTTAAAATATATTTATTTAAACTTATCTTAATATTTTTACCTTAGATCTACTTTAGATAATGAAGAAATTTTTAATATAAAAATTTAAGTTAACTATTTGTTTTTGTACGGCTCGAGATAAAAAATAATTTTATATTCTTTTCAGTAACCTTTTTTCTTAGAAAAGTTCTTGCGACTTAATTAAAGATTTTAAAGGCTTCAGACGACTTTTTAATTCCTTTGATTTTTCTAATAAAATCATTAGTTTGTAATTTTTTGATTTATCTAAATCTCGTTTAATCTTAACTAAGTTAGAATCTTCTAAAAAGTCTCGATTTTTAGTAATTGCAGATAAGGCTAATGTGTTTTCGAGGACCCATAATTTCTTTGAGATTTTAGAGGCAACTGGAAAACCATGTCTGTCAGTAATAATTCCCGCAACAAAATTAGGAAAGTTTTTTTCTATCCTGTATAAAAAATACTTTACCTCACTCTCGTTTAGTAGATTATTCAATATTACAACACCTAATCCATCAATTTGATCTAATATGATTAAGTTGATAGAATATCATTAAATGTTATAATATGAAGATAATATCATTCTTTCATTAGGTAAAGCACTAATTATGATGAAATTAGACATTTCACCAATATTATGAAGATATTACAAACAAAATCCAATATAAAATGATGACTTGGTTTAATTATAAAATGTAAAAAATATCTTTTTTTCTTTATTTATGGTTTTTCTTTAACGATATTCCAAGGTTAAGATTTTCTACAAGTTCACTGAAGCGATTACGGACTGTCACTTCAGTTACACAACTTATACGCGCTATTTTCCTTTGAGTTCTTCGTTCATTGGTTAAAATACATGAAGCATAAATAGCAGCAGCACATACTCCTGTTGGACCTCTTCCGGAAGTTAATCCACGTACTTCTGCCATCCTAATTATCATTTTTGCTGTTTTTTGACATTTTGTAGGTAATTCTAACTCTGAAATAAATCTTGTGAGGTAATCCATTGGTCTAGTTGGATTTAATTCAAGCGACAATTCATATGATATAAATCTAAAAGATCGACCAATTTCTTTCTTGTCAACACGAGCAACTTCAGCTATCTCGTTTAAAGTACGTGGAACTTTATACATTCTGCAAGCGGCATATAAACTGGCAGCAGCCACCCCCTCTATACTTCTACCGCGAATTAAATGTGCTTCAACAGCATCTCGATATATTTTAGCTGAGCACTCTCGTAAATTTTTTTGGAGATCTAAATTTGAAGCCATGCGATCAAGTTCACTTAAAGCAAATGTGAGATTCCTTTCAGTTGCATCAGATACTCTAATACGACTTTGCCACTTACGAAGTCTATATATTTGTCCCCTTAATTTAGCAGGTATTTCCTTGCCAAAGATATCTCTATTCTTCCAATCTATCATTGTACTAAGTCCTTTATCGTGTATCATATAAGTCATTGGAGCACCAGTTCTTGTTCTCTTCTTTTTCTGATCTGCATCAAAAGCTCTCCATTCTGGTCCACTATCAATATGATTCTCTGAATGAACTAAACCACATTCTTCACAAACTATTAATCCTCTATTTTCATCAAAAAATATATTTTTTCCACATTCAATACATATCTCATTTTCAGAATTTATGTTTTCTTCTGATTCTGATTTCACTTCTTTCCAATTTGAAATAAAATACACCTTTCTTTTAGAAAATATATTCTTACTTTAAAAAATACTTTAAGAAACTAGGTTATCTTAGTAAAGAATTTTTCATTAGGGTTAAATGATTGGTTTAGCAGGGTTTTAATAGAGATAAAGGGTAGATCTACAGGACCAAAAATATCTTTAATATATCCAATTTTTTCATATTTTTCGTTATAGATCATATTTTTAAAAATCTTTTCTAAGCTTTTATTCCATTGTTTTGCTCTAAATATTTGATGCCTCTTGGTTGATTGTCCAATATAAAATAGATTTAATTTAACCCAGTTCTTTTTCAATAGATCCCCTTATAGAGTAGATGAAATTTAAAATTAAAATAAATGATGGTAGGTAATATTTAAATATAATGGTTTTTAACTAAGTTTCGACATAAATGGAAATTAAGGAATTAATAGTTTAAATATAATTTTGTTGAAAAATCAATACCAGAAGAATTTTAATAATTTAAAGTGATAACATAATAAATTTTACCCAAAAAGTTTCATTAACTATTCAGTAAAAAACCTTCTTCAAGTTATACTTTTTCCTACAAGTACACTCATATTCTTGTTTTTCTAACTCAGTTATATCTTGCGATAGTACAAAGTTTTTAAGTATAGTTTTTGCAGAATTCTCACATTTTCTCTTTAAGCAATTATGAATTCCCCTTTTTGTACCGGCTCCAGAGGGATCACATAATATTCGTGTTGTGTTTAAATCCCCTTCATTAACTGATTTTTTTATGCATTTAAATAGTGAATAAAACCATGGTGGTCGATATCTATTTTGAAACCATAAATATTCTGTAAGGGTCCCTTTTTGAATATTCATTGGATTAATTGAAATTGAATTCACTCCCAAACTTTTTAATACATCTATTGAATTGGAGCAATCATCAATCGCTGCTTGTTCATTTAAAAACAGTGGTTTAAACAATAAATATACTTTTACGCCAATACCG
>JABXKB010000216.1 GCA_013375485.1 Promethearchaeota archaeon
AGTTTTAGCTCGATCAGCAAAACGTGTTGAATGATCATATAACATTTCACTTGTACTTACTTGTAATAGAATTGGAGGTAATCCCCTTAAATCTGCATATAATGGTGATATTAATGGATTCTCCGGATCTTCTCCTGCTAAAAATGCTGGTAACCACCAAAATACACCGACATCCCCCAAAATTGGGTCAATCTTTGCGTTTTTATAGAAAGTTTCACTTTTATCTGTATAATCAGTAGCCGGTGATAATGCTACAGCCCCAGCAGGTAATGGAATTCCTTCATCTCGCAGTTTAATCAAACTCGTTAGTGTTAAATTTCCTCCTGCAGAATCTCCAGCAATTACTATATTTTCTGCTTTAAATCCTTGTGTAAGAAGCCATTTATAAGCAGTAACACAGTCTTCTAATTGAGCAGGGAAAGGATGCTCGGGTGCAAGGCGGTAATCAACGCTTAACACACGCATCTTCGTAAGTTGTGCAATTTCTATCGTTAAAGCTCTATTAGTCTTTGGGGACATTAATACAAAACCTCCTCCGTGAAAGTATAAAATAACTTTATCATCAACTGCTCCTGGTACTATTTGCCATTCCGCAGGAACGCCCCCAGCATTTATTTCTATTATTTTCACATCTTCAGAAATTGGATATTTCTCTAATTCAGTTTTGATGTAGTAGTCTACAACAAACCGAAAAAACTTCGCGAGTATCCACATTTCTTCATCTGTAAAGTATCCATATAGATCTTCTATATGTCCTTCTTTATTAGATAATATTTGAAAAAATTTCTTATTTCCTTCTGCTATTTTTTGCATATAAGCTTGTAGGTTAAATCCTTTATTTTCTTCAAATTTAAGATATTCTAATGCACCTTTTAATCGAATCTTCTGACTCTCATCTATTGATTTAAGAACCTCAGGACGAATTTTTGATCTATCTAATATAGGCACGTTTTTATCTCCTCATAACTAAAATTAAAATTATGATATCTTAATCATTCTTTCCTTTTTAGTTTTGCATTAAGAGAATTGAACTATTTTAGGTAAATTAGAAAAAAAAAGAAGGGTTATAATATAATTTTAAAAATTACAAATTAGACTATTTTCATTGCCAAGTCCATATCGTTAAGCGTAAGTTTCTTTCTTCCGGCGTGTCGGGTCATCTCAAGAGCTTTATTTGTCATACCTTTAGCTAACTTTTCTAAATAATCAATTAAGGCATCAACAGCATCTCGAGCTACCATCTCAGCGCCGTTATCTTTCATCAACTTTCGGACAGGAGACCAGGCAAAAACTTTCTTGGCCATTTTTTTATTCCTCCACTTTTTAATTATTTCGGTTAATTTCCTCCTATTTTGAAGTTCATTAACCTATAATTTGTATAAAAAATTTCTATTATTTACTAGAAACTTCTTTAAGTTATATTACTTATTACAGATATTTAAAGATTATGGTAGCTTTTCGATATATTATGTTTGGGTTAATAAATTCACCCGACGACAAAATTGCGATGTCTGAAACGAACAACGGGAGATATTGTTCTGAGGCATTAGATCTGAGATCTCTCTCAATTTTAGAATTATGAGCTTGAAAAGATTAGAAAATAAATATGCTATACCAATTTTAGTATTTAAACTGGTTAATCTTTCAGAAAATTAGTATTTATCATTTATAGAAGACAACATTACTTTCAATTGATCAAATATATCTAAGCGAAAATTAGATCCAATTCTAAAGAAAACTAGGTCAAATGCTTTATTAACAAGGTGTTCATCAACATTTAGTTGTTGAATTATTTCTGACCAATTACTACTTTCAGATGCTCTAATTCCAATTAAAATTACTACATTTTCCTTTGCATTTTCAATAATTTTCATAATAAAATCTCTCCAATTTGATTCAATTTGTCCTTTACCACGTGTATCGAAAATGCAAAATATCCCATCAGTACTGGAAATATCATCAATAGCAGAATATTCATGTTGTTTGATAATCAATCCATTTGTATATTGATAAACCTCTTCATCATCATAATCTCTTATCATTGACTTCTCTCCTAATTTTTTGATATTGGTTATGATCTGTAATCCAGGACTCCATTGTGAACTTTCAGTTATAAAAGATAAAGTAAAAACTATCTTTTTTTTTAGGATAGAATTAATGAGTTCTAATATCACTTCACTACGCCTTTCATCCTCAATTTCTTTACTCCTCATAACATAATGATATGAAATTAGATTAAAGGCGTCCTCAACATTGCTTCCAGTTAATGCACTGGTCTCAATGTAAGATAACTTAATTTTTTCATGTTCCGATAAGGTGTTAGCTAATTTAGCACCTTCTTGATAAAACACTTTTCTATCTTCAACCAAATCAGATTTATTTCCAACAATTATAATTGGAAGATCTTCTCCTAGCGTAAAGAGTTTTAATTCTTCATACCACTCTTTTACATTCTCAAATGATTCACGATTTGTTAAGTCAAAAACAATAAATGCTGCTTGGGCACCTAAATAATAGACTTTTCGAATTCGTTTAAAATACTTTTGAGCCCCCAGGTCGTATAATGTTACTCCAATCTCATTTCCAAAGAATTCGAATTCATGCGATAAGATATTAATTCCTATTGTTGCTCGATAGTCAGTAGTATATCTGTTTTCAACAAATCTTCGAATTATTGAAGTCTTTCCAACTTCATGGTCTCCCAAAATTACGAATTTGAATCGATATTCCCCCTTAATACCCATAGGCATCTGATATAACTGATTTTTTAACCGCTCTACATTGCCTGCTTCATATTCAAAGTTAGGAATAGATACTTGAATTAAAGCATCCTCTTCAGCAGTGAGAATTTGAGCGGTCTTTTCTGCTAAAAAAAAACCATATGGGGAAATTTTTTCAATTGAAGCCATACTCTCTAAAACTAAACTCAAAATTCTTTCTTCATCTACTGAAATGAATAAAAGACGATGATCCTCGGTATCAAAACTTGCATTCCCAAATTTCTGAAACTCAAATTCATTCCGCATCCTTTCTAGGATTGGGTTTATTATTGATGTTAAAACTGAAACGAGTTCGATATCAATATCTTTTCTTTTTTCTCCAGCAATTACTAATCCTTCAGAATCAGAAACAATTACAGATTCTACTTCTTTATTGGTTTCTAAGAACTTGTTGAATAATTCCTTAAAAAGTTTATTTTTTTGTATAGGCAAACATTTCACTCCAATTAATAATAATAATCATTTGATCTAATTCTTATCAATATTATATTTATTATTGAGATTTTTATTATTATTAATTATAGATGATAGATTTTAATCTTTTGGCTATATTTTTTATGATAATTAAAAATAGACGATCTTAAAGAAACTTAATGGTATTTAGCATAACTTTAAGTTGATCGTATATTTCTAATCGATATTCGAGTCCTAATTTGAAAAACAATAGTGATACCATTTTTTGTTCGAGTAGTTCATTTACATCAAACTCCTCCATTATCGACGACCAATCGATTTTATCTGAAACTCTAATACCAATCAATACAACTTTATTCTTTTCTATATCATTTATGATTTTAATAACAACTTCCTTCCATTTTGGGTCAATATGTTCTTTATCTCTTGCATCAAAAATGCAAAATACTCCATCAGAACCAGCAACTTCAAAATTGTGGTAGAGATAATTTTTTAATGTAATGCCATTTGAAAACTTATATAATTTTTCTTCTCTTCCATCCTTCACTTTTTCATGTTCATTTAAATCATTGATTTCTGTGAGAATTTGCAACCCTGGGCTCCAGAATTCATTTTCAGAAATTATTGTTATTGTTAATAACGAATCAAATTCCTCCCCTATTACTTTCCTTTCCTTCAAAACTGAATTGAGTTCATCAATTATATCATTTTTAACTCTCTCCTCTTCATCTTCTTTACTTTTTGAAATATAATGATAGGCTATCAATGTAAATGCATCTTCAACGTTTACACCTGAAAGTGCGCTTGTTTCGATGTAAGAGATCTTGATATTAGGTTTCTGGGATAACTCATTCACCAGATTTACCCCATCTTGATACTGTATTACCCGTTGATCCTCCAAATCTGTTTTATTACCAATGATTATTATTGGGATTTCTCTTCCCTCAATAAAATTTTCTAATTCTCCATACCACTCTTTTACATTCTCAAATGATTCTCTATTCGTTAAATCAAAAACAATAAAAGCTGCTTGAGTACCTAAATAATAGGTTTGGCGAAATCGTTTAAAATATTTTTGAGCTCCAACATCCCAAAGTGAGTAAATTATTTTATTTCCAAAAAATTCAATAGAATGGGATAAAATATTAAGACCTATAGTAGCTCGATAATCATGAGAAAATTTATTTTCAATGAATCTCCTTACTAAAGATGTTTTACCTACTTCATGATTTCCTATAATCACGAATTTAAATCGATATACTCCTCCTTCATCTAATCTCATTTGATAAACTTGATTCTTTAACCTATCATAATGAGCAGTTTCATCGGTTTCATATTCAAAATTAGGAATTGAAAGTTGAATTTTATCACCTTCTTCAGCATGTAGTATTTGTGAAGATTTTTCCGCTAAAAGGTAGGCATAGGGACTAGCTTTGTCAACTGATGCTAAACTATTTAATACAACACTAAGAGTTCTGCTTTCATCTAAAGATATGAATAAAAGTCTATGTATGTCAGTATCGAAACTCGCGGTACCAAATTTCTTGAACATAAATTCATCACGAATTCTTTCAACAATCGGATTTATGATAGAAGTTAAAACTGATACAATTTCCATATCAACTTCACTTCTTTTTTCACCCGCAATGACTAAACCCTGCTTATCGCTTAGTATTACAGCTTCTACATCCGTATTAAGTTGCAAGAATTGGTTGAATAACTCGGTAAAAAGCTTTTGTCTATTTATTGACATGAATTTTTCTACCCTTTATAATTGAACTCACTATAAATGTGTAATTAACCTTATAATAAAACTAGTATTTTTAATATTTATTAAATCAGCGATTTTAAAATACATATGTTTAAAACTTCTAATTTTGTTAATTTATTATATTACACGTTGAGTACTGTAAACCTCAAAAAAATAAAAATAAAGCATCATGCCCTCTTGTATAGTTTGTCATTTGAATATTGATGAGAACACAGATTCCCATTATGCATGTGATAATGATCATCCTGTTCATAAATATTGTCTAACTGAATGGTTAATGCATTCACATAACTGTCCCTTATGTAGTGACCCCTATCCTCAAAGTTTAATTGTTCAATTTAAAGATTACATGGAAAAAAAAGAACAAGAGAAACAAGTAGCACTAGATAAGGAATTACAAAAAGAATCACAGATAAAAATGCAAGAAGTTGCAAATAAAATTGTATTTCTTAAGTTCATTGATAAAATGGAGCAACAAATTGAAGAAGAAAAATATAACGAGGTAATTGAGAAGCTGTTAGACCAATATAATGAGAGTTCTGTTGATGATGGAAATTTAAATATTCTTTTCTTGTTAGGGAAAGCAAATTTTCTAAAGGGGCGATATGATTTAGCAATTAATTTTTTATTTAAATTAGTTAAAATTAGATTCAATTATCCCGATGGATTCTTATATTTAGGTAAAGCATACGAAAAATTAGGTCTTAAAGATAAAGCCCAATGGGCTTTTGATAGAATTAAAGAAGGCAAATAGTTTTATTGTTCTTTGACCTACAATTATTATGAAACCCCTTTGTTTAACAATAGCAGGATCAGATCCTACTTCTGGTGCTGGAATTCAAGCAGATATTAGAACTTTTGATAGATGTGGAGTTCATCCTTTTTCTGTAATTACAGCGATTACATATCAAACAGCTACTAAATTTCTTGGATATACATCATTATCAGATGAATTAGACAGTCAATTGGATATAATATTGACATCCTATCCAATTAAATATGTAAAAATTGGCATGATTCCAGATGTTAAATCAATAGATATTATTGTTGATTACATTAAGAAATATGATTTAGAGGTTGTCTTTGATCCTGTTTCGGTTGCGAGTGCCGGAGAAAGGCTTTCTAGTGAGGGATTAGAATTAGATATTGAAAAAAGTTTATTGCCGTATGTAAAAATAATTACTCCCAATCTCTCTGAAGCTTCTTATTATTCAAATAGAGAAATTAACAATACAAGCGAAGAAAATTTGGACGAGCTTAAAAAAGTAGCTGAAATCTTACTTAACAAATTGTATATTAGTGAAGAATCTCAAAATGTTAAAAAAGCAGTTGTTATTAAAAGTGTTACGAGTAATCATGATGAAATATTCGACTTAGTTCTAATATGTAGGAAAATAAATAATCAGATGGAGAAAGAATTTCAAATTTTTAAAAAGAATAAAATTTCATTTGAAGGAAATATTCATGGAACAGGTTGTATATTTTCTTCTGCTATTACAGCATTTTTAGCCAATGGAAATTCAATAGAGAAAGCTATCATCAAAGCTGAAAACTTTTTTGATGAAAAATTTCAATCCTTTATTGAGTTGCCCGAAGAAGGTAAAATTATTGATTTAACGATCTCCGATGAGCGTTTAAAAGTTATTTATCAAATAAAAGAAATTTATAATTTTATCTCTCAACTTAGAGAATTTAGCAAATTAATCCCTGAAGTGAGAATGAATATATCTGGTTCACTTCCGAATGCCATAAGAAAGGAAGATGTAGCAGGTGTAGATGGTCGAATCTCAATTGTTAATGGCTTTCCAAAAGCTTCAGGTGAAATTAAATTTGGAGCGTCGGATCACACTGCGAGACTAATTCTTTCAGCAAAAGAATTCGTTAATTCTATTAATTTTGTTATAAACTTAAAATATAATCCACATTGGATATCTGTAATTCGAGAAAATACAGATTTAGAATTAAAGGAAATTATTAGAAAAGATCAACCAGAAAAAATTAAAAAGAAAGAATTTTCTACAATGCAGTGGTTAATAAAAGAAAGTTTCGATAAATTGGGTAAAATTCCAGATATTATTTGGGATAAAGGTTCCCTCGGAAAAGAACCCATGATGAGATTATTTGGAAATAATTCTTCAGAGATGATCACTAAGCTCAAGAAAATTATCAAAGCAATTAATTTCTAATGATTAGATTCTTGTTCTTTCGACTTTTTTTTACTTTCTATAGTATCTTTTAGAAGTTTAATTGCACAGAATTCTCCACACATACTGCAAACTTCATTATCAATAGAACTTCCATTTCTGTAATGAATTTCCCGTGCTAAATCAGGATCGATTGAATGTTTAATCATTCCTTCCCAATCTAAATTTTTTCGTGCTATATCCATTTTATAATCCCAATTTGAAGCTCTATTACCATATTTTGCAATATTAACCGCATGTGCTGCGATTTTAGAAGCAATTATACCTCTTTTTACCTCTTCCTTTGTTGGAAGCCCTAAATGCTCTGAAGGAGTCACATAACATAAATAATCAGCTCCAGCTAATCCAGCAATAGTTCCACCAATTGCACTTACAAGATCATCATAACCAGGAGCGATATCTGTAACAAGAGGTCCTAAAACGTAAAATGGTGCTTCATCACATAAAGACTTTTGTAACTTGACGTTTCTCTCTATTTCATTAGCAGGAATATGTCCGGGTCCTTCAACCATAACTTGGACATTTGCCTTCCATGCTCTCTTTACTAGCTTAGATATTTCAAGTAATTCTTGTATTTGAGCATAATCTGTAGAATCAAAAATACAGCCAGGTCTCATCCCATCTCCTAATGATAAAGTGAAATCATATTCTTGAGCCATTTCAAGTAAATAATCATATCTACTATTAAAAGGATTTTCCATCTCATGTTCTAAAATCCAAGAAGCTAAGAAAGTACCTCCTCTGGAAACTACTCCCATTGTACGTGGGTGTTGGACTATATAATCCACAATTTCTTTTGTCACTCCAACATGAATGGTAAAGAAATCAACACCTTCTTTTGCTTGTTCTTCTACGACATTGAACATATCATCTTCATCCATATGGATTATAGCTCCTTTAGTCTCTATAGCTCTTAAAGCAGTCTGATAAATGGGAACAGTACCTATCGGAACTTTAAGTTCATCAATGATATGCTTTCTAATTGTTTGAATATCAGTTTCAGTTATACCTGTGCTTAAATCCAT
>JABXKB010000217.1 GCA_013375485.1 Promethearchaeota archaeon
TGATCTGAAAATTCAGCTGAATCGGCTGTATGTAAAATTCTTTTATTTTCAATAGTAACTAAATAAGCGACACATCCTTCTGCTTTCCAACATTTATTCTTAAAAACTTCTACATATCCATCGTTCAGATTAATTCTTGAATTCGGCTGAATAAAAGTAAAATCAATGTTTAATTCTTCATAGACACATAAAGGACCAAAAATATCCATTTCTTTATCTTCCTTCTTATAATTGTTCAAAATCTCTGTCAATTTTTCTTGGGAAACGTGGTCTGAATGATGATGTGTTAAAAAGACCTTTTCGATTCCTTTTTGTGGCGCATATAAAAATACTGGATCAATAATAATGTGATCTTGCTTACTAATAATCTCTATACATGCATTTCCCAAAAAACGAATATAAATCATATATTAAACAATTAAAAAATACTAATTTAATACTCTTTTCAATTTTAAATCTTATATACAATTTTTAATCTTAAACTTACTTAGTATACAAGATAACTATGAAAAGCAAAAAATGTCGAGTTATTGAAGAATATATATCTCCCTATACAGAACCATGGAAAATGGATAAAGGAGAATTTTTAACAATTGGAGAGAAAGATACTGAATGGACAGGATGGATTTGGTGTACTAATAAGGAGGGCGAAAGTCGTTGGGTACCTGAAAATTATCTTGAAGTTGATGGAAACTCTGGTAAAGCAAAACAAGATTATAATTCAACGGAACTTACTGTTAAAGTTGGAGAAGAATTAATTATTGAGAAAGAAGAAGCTGAATGGTATTGGGTTAAAAACCAACTTGGGAAATGGGGTTGGGTACCCATAAAATATGTTCAAATTATTGACTAGTATTGGAATGTGCAAGTTTAAAGTCTACTTTTTTTTTAATAATTAATATTTTGATTTTTTATCCATAGAGGAATAAACTTTTTAAAGATGTTCTTATAAAGGAAGTTATAGTAGGATAAAGAAGATGAATTTTATATGACCAAGACACATAACGGATTAAATGAAACATTAAAAACAATTTTTAGCTTAAGATCAATTCGCAATTATTCCGAAAAAGAGATATCCAAGGAGGAATTAAATCTAATAATAAGAGCATCAGTGAGAGCTGCTAATGCTTCAGGTAGACAAAGTTATTCCATAATCGTTGTCGATGATAAACATCTTTTGAAAAAATATTTCTATGCTGCTAATAAAGGCTTGCTTTTTTGTGTAGATTTCAACAGAATAATTGATGCTGCTAAATATTTAAGCCATACTTTTGCATCGAATAATTTAAGATTTTTTATAACTGGATCGACTGATACTATTCTTGCTGCTCAAACAGCAGCTATTGCTGCAAAATCCCTTGGAATAGATTCTTTATTTACTAACAGTGTTCATAGAGAGGAATTAAATGTCGTTTATGAAGATTTTAACCTTCCTGAGATGTATTGTTTTCCTTTAATCGCACTTTGTTTGGGTTATGCATCAAAAAAGCCAAAATATTTGAAAGGTCGCTTAAAAAACTTAGGAGTCATTCATTTTAATAAATATCATCGATTATCACAGCAAGAATTAGATACACTAATACAAGAGTATGATGATAAGGAAAAACATATAGGGCTTTCATGGGAAAGTTGGAAAGAAATGGGATTTAAACATTACTTAGATTGGTTCTATACTAGATGGTCACAAGAAATACCTAAAGAAAAATTGCAGGAATTCCACTTAGCATTAAAAAAAACTGGATTTATAGATCCAGAGTGGTATTGCAATAAATAGATTTAGTTAAAAGATATTCTGTTATTTCTTTATTCACTTCAATTTTAAGCAGCTATATCCATTAAGTTATATGGATAAAAATCGACAAGGAAAAAGAGATTAGTGTCCTCTTAAATACTTTCAAATATTTAATAAAATAAGAAATTTTAGGTAAAAAATAATTTCAAAATATTATAGCTTTAAAGATCAATAAAATTATGTTCAAATTCTCAACCAGTAAAGAATGGTTTGAAATCATAAAACACAAAGATTATTTATATATAATTCGAGATAGACTAGATGAGATAGATCCACGATTTTATACAACCTATACTAACTTATATTTACTTATAGGTTCTCATTCAGCTTTATTGATTGATACTGGTTGTGGTTTATTTCCGCTTAAACCGATCATTGACAATATAATTCTAGATAAAACTCTATTAGTCATTAATACACACTCTCATTTTGATCATATTTGTGGAAACTATGAATTTAATAACGTAATGATTCATAAAAAGGAGCGTAGACAAATTTCTAAACCTCGTGATATAGCATTTTTACGTGATTCTCCTAAAGAGATAATAAAACGTTATGAAAGTAGTGGTTTTATAGTTCCCCCCGTTAAAGAAATCCGACCCGTAATAGATAACCAAGTTATAGAGTTAGGTAATCTATATGTCAAAATTATCCATACACCTGGACATTCTCCTGGCTCAATATCACTATTAACTAATAAGAATGAACTATTTACTGGAGATACAGCACATTATGGAATGATGTATTTAATAAAAGCCACATTCCCTATATTTCTTTCAAGTATTTCAAAATTGTTAGAATTATATCAAAAATCAGTTAATCTTGAAATCTATCCTTCGCATGAAGAATTCGCAGTTGGAAAAGACTTATTGGTTAATCTCAGCAATGGTGTAAAAAATATTGAAAATATTTGGGAAACAAGAAAAAGAGATAACTTTTTAGAAGCTTGGGTGTTATCTGATGAAAATTTTAAATATGCTGTATTTTAATACCGATATTAGTCTAAACCTTCAATCTTTTTTGGAGCTCTTGGAGGAGAACGGTAAAATTTCACAGTGGGATATCCCAATATAAAAATACCAACTTTTTTTCCCTTAATGTTTGCTATTTTCTTTATTTCTGGATTGTTCATCATAGCAATTTGAGTCCAACCATTCCAACATGTACCTAAACCAAGAGTTTGAGCAGCTAATCTTCCATATGTAATAATTATTCCAATATTTATTAGTTCCATTTCAGAATCATTTGGGGAGTCAACAAAAATAACATGAGGGGCATCAAAAAATATTGGACTATTAAAGACTTTTCCAAGAAGCTTAAACAAAAATCCATATTTAACTTTTGAATAGGTTTGTTTTAATAACTCTTCAATAACAGCATCATTTAGTTTTTTTATTTGTTCTTTGTCTGAAAGAATTGTAAAATTTTCAGTTCGTGCATTCTCTGCGGTAGGAGCACTTAACAATGCATCAAAAACCTTTTGTAATATATCTTTTGGCACTTCTTTAGTTCTAAATCGACGAATCGAACGATTTGCTCTAAGGAATTTATAAATTGTATCATAGGATGTAATTTTTTCAGGATTTCCAACGTTCTCATAGGAATATGCTTCACCAATCCCTTCATATAGAATAGCATCTTGAGGACATCTAGCAATACATTGTCCACATAAATTACAAAAGTCTGTTAGATCATTAAAGACTATTTTATCTTGTTCTTGATCTCGCCTAAACAACATACAAGTCGTAAGGCAAAGATTGCAATTATTGCATTCCTCGTAGTTTATTCCTAGAATAGACATAAAATTTAAAGTCAACTAACAAAATTTAACTTTACTATATTAAATCTAATTAAAGAAATTCCCTTTTGATATTAATTGAAATTAAATAAATTTTATGTAAAATCAAAAGCAGAGATTATTTATGTATTTAATAAATGCTTATAAGTCTTTAATACAAATATTATTTTATTGTTTTTATATCTTAAAAATCGAACAAAGTACTTTATATATTTAGGATTAACTATTTTATTGAACTTTTTAGAGGATTAAATTATATGTGCAAATATTGTAGAAAACATGCTGATGGATATGATAAATGGTATTTCAATCCTAAAGGTTATTCTGGTGAATTATTCTATAAATTATCATTATTGGATCGAATTTTTGGAAGAGAACCGAAGATGGTTAGAGAAGCGATGAATGGAGCAGATTCAGCCTGGTATCCACTTGACATTTCTAAACTTTTAAATAAGGTTGATTTGGCAAAAATCCCTTTTCTTGGACGCTTGGTGAGAATTTATGGTAATTATTTACTTATTCGCAGCCATGCTGGACAAGTTATTCCATTAGAAGATGCAAAGGAAATTGTAGACTTGGCATATGAGCATGTGGCTTATCCTTGCATGTGTAAAAGGCTATTTAAGGGTCAAGATGAATATAAATGCTTAAATTTTGGACCTTTAGTCGAAACCAACAGAAAAGCTCCTCGAGCTTGGAAGGAAAAAAGATTAAGTCCAGAAGAGGCAAAAGAATGGTTGGAAAATTTTTCAGAAAAAGGTTATATTCATGCGGTCTTTTGGTGGATGGATATGCCACAAGTTGCATGTGTATGTAATTGCGAAACTCAATATTGTTATTCAGCGAGACCAAAAATGTGGTATGATATAACTAATGCGTATCGGAAAGCAGAATATGTAGCAGAGATTAATCGGGATGAGTGCATTAGTTGTGGTGATTGTATTTCCCATTGTCAATTTGGAGCTCTTAGTTTCGGAGAGGATGACCGAGCTGAAATAAATCCAACAATTTGTTTTGGTTGTGGACAATGTAGGTTTGTATGTGAACAAGATGCTATATCTCTAATCGATAGAAATACTCATAAAATTGCAAATAAAATTTGGTAAAGTGTGAAATAAGAAATGGTTAAATTCAGATATGATCATAAAAAATGCGATTTGCCATATGATCCTTTAGAATTACGTCCTACAAAATGCTTAAAATGTCTTGAAATTTGTCCAAATTCTCTATTAATGTTTAGACCATTAAAGAAAAAGGATAAAGATGGTGCTCCTGTTAGATATGAAATTCATATGATATTTAAATCCTATGCCAATAAATTTTGTCCCGAATGCTTGAAATGTGTTGAAACTTGCCCCTCAGAAGCAATTAATATTTCAATTTAAAATAAAAAAAATAAATTAAAAAAGTCTATAATTTCAATGGGAAAAGAATTTCTGTTCTCAAATCTTCTGGTGGAGTTTGTGATGGATCATTTAAATATACCTCATAGGCAACTCCTGTTGGTTCATATCCCTTTTCTTCTAACCATCGATTAAGCTCATTATAAGCAGGTTCAATTTCATTGTATGGTCCAATATGCAAACAACTGGCGAACTTGCCCGATGGAATCTCTCTTGATTTAATATCATCTTTATCTGTAAGTTTTTTTGTAACCGGGAAACCAATTTCAATATCTAAATTTTGCATATCCATATTATAATACGCAACAAATGGCGGTCCTGCTGGATTCTCTCCTAATTCTCCAAGATATTGTGCTATTGCACCGTACCATTTTCCAAAAACTTGAGGTAAATTCTGAACAGCTGATGTGGTTCGAACTGATAAAACTGGTTGGACTTTTTTTTCTTTCACTTCACATTTATATCCCATATTCTTCTTACCTTCTTAATTCACTAATCTTTTAATGTAAAATTTAAAACAAATTATATTTCCCTTCAAATGATAAAGATCATTTTGTTCAAAGAATCATTAATTTCAATTTATAAAGATCTCTGTATTGAATTAATAATTTTATACTTCTTGAAAATGTTAATTGTTATTCTGATCTTTCTTTAAATTCAAATGATATAACTGCTGTATCTTTAATACCAAACCGTTTACTAATTTTTAAGATGTAATTTATCCTACTTTTTTTAATTTTTTCATTAATAATTATTGCTGGTACTAATGATATAATTAAATAAAGAGGCATTCCGAGCCATAAGATAAGACTAGGAATATTAAAAATATTTCCAGGAACTCCAATATTCTCAATATATCTCGTTATAAAATCGCGTACAACAAGAGCGTAAGTAATAAAAGCCCCTATTCCAGCATAACTTTTAAGAATTGTTTGATACCAATCACCAATAGAATGTAAAACAACCATTTCATTAGAATTCTCAATTTTTTGTTTGTTTGAATATATTATCCCTGAGTCTTTTAGAAACCAAACTGAAGAGAAAAACATTGCTGCTAATCCAAAAGTAAAAATAAGTAGTACTACATCTAAAAAAAATCGTGTTAGAATGGGAATGTTAGAGACTACATCAAATTCTATAACTAAATTGGCAGATAAGATAAATTGGATCACGGTAGGTGTAAAAAAAATGGAAGAAAAATTAATTGCCATCAATACAGGGAAAAAACCTTTAGATAATAACTTGGTTTTAGAGGAACTTGACTCACTCTGAATCCCATAATGCCTTTTTGAACCATAAATCTTTTTATGTAAATATAAAATCAAGGGACTTATAATATACCCTCCAATAATTAATCCAATTATACCCGAAAGAGGAAGAATAACAATAAAGATAATCCCTAATTCCAAAAATAGATCATTGATTGGAATAAATCGGGTTAATGCCATTGGAGCTGCTGGTCTATATAAATTTCTTAATATTGCAATTATAATAATCCAAAAAATGACATAAAACAAATATAAGATAATAAGATTTCTAAATTTTGGTTGATTCTCTGATCTGGTCATTAATTGTGAACCTTTGGAAATTATAAGTATTAACAATAATTTTTGATAAATTTAATAATTTTACTTCGAATTTCTTAAATTAAGTTTTTTTCCACCAATAAGGAATTTCTACAGTAGTTACTTTATTGTCATTATAAAGCAAAATTTTGTCCTCAATAAATGAAAGCGCAAAGCCTCCAAGGTAGTTTATCCACTTTTTACTTGGAGGTATTCCAAACCAGCCAAATCTTAAAGCTAATAAATGCAGATCATGAGTTACATGAATATCTAATGCTTTCTCAGGAGCATTTTCAATTTCAACCCACATGATTTCTGTTGCTTTTTGAGAATATGATATTAAAGGTGACCATAATTCAGGAGAATAAAGACCCGCACTCCAGCGATTAAAAATTTCAAGTATATCATATTTTTTGTTTTCTTCCATAAAAAAATCCATACTAATACCTATACGATACAATGGAAGTAAAATACCTTTCAAAACAGCTTCACCACCTATTTGTTTAAAACCATTGAATATTTCTTCAGCAGTATCCCTGCACCTATCTGCTTTACTGTGAAACAAACGAATAGATTTATCTATAGGTAAATTTTCACCAAAAATTTTAGCTATTTTTCTCCCTTCGGGCGTTAAATTCAAATTAGCAGCTACATCGAAATCCTCAGGTTCATTCCTTTGAGAATGTCTTAGAAGAAGAATTATTTTTGAATTATCTGGAAATTTTTTAAGTCCTTCAATTATTTGTCGAGCTTCAGAAGGCCAATCGGCTTCCCTCCAGATTTTATTGAAATCCATATTATTTTAAATATTATGTAACTTTAGAAAATTTTCTTCTTATACATTCATGTTTAACTTAACCATGAAACTATAAATAATAATAAAGTCTTGATTTAATATTAATATAAATTATAAAACATAGAAGAATTGATAAATGACAGCTATTAGGGAAGAAGGAAAAATTAATGATGATACTACTCTCATAGATATTAGAATGTTTGGTGTTCCGAAAATCACAGCTATTTATCTTATAGAAAGTGGAAAAACTTGCCTTATTGAAGGGGGAACTCACACCGAAGCTCGAAAAATTCTTAGACAATTGAAAGAGTTAAATGCTTTCCCACCTGATATGATTATAGTTACCCATTCTCATTGGGATCATTGTCAAGCGATACCATTTTTGAGTCAACGAGCTAAAAAGGAGGGAAAAGAAATTGAAATATTAGCTTCAGAAAAAGCTATTCCTAATTTAAGAGATCAATCTTATAATGAGATTTTTGGAACCGGTCCTTTTAATAATATTGAGGGAGATATAGTACCTCTAAAGGAAGGAGATACTGTCGATCTTGGGGGATTAAAATTAAAAATTTTTGAAACTCAAGGCCACATGACAGATCAAATTTTGATATTAGATGAGAAAAATAAAAATCTTTTTGTAGGGGATGCTCTAGGGGATAAAGTCTCAGATACTGTTTTTGTCCCTCCTTTCTATCCTCCGCATTGGGATAGAGAAAATTTTCTTAATTCTATTGATAAAATTAAAAAGATTGACTATGAAACCATAAGTTTAACACATTTCGGTTTAATCCATGGA
>JABXKB010000218.1 GCA_013375485.1 Promethearchaeota archaeon
TGATCTCCCCGAAGATGATCCACGAAATCCAGCAACGATCGCTGACAATGTTGGCGATAACGTTGGGGACATTGCAGGAATGGGAAGTGACCTTTTCGACTCCTATGTTGCTTCAATCATAGCAGCAATGATGTTAGCTGCAACGTTACCTCTGATTGTGGATATTACTTTAACAGAAGCTGGAAGATTCGTGTATACTGTCTTTCCCATAGTTATATGCGGTGTAGGTTTATTTGCATCGCTTCTTGGTATTTTATTTATAAAATGGAAAGGATCTGATGATCCTGGTAAAGCTTTAAACACGGGGACTTATTTATCCACATTACTTTTTGCAGCTTTGGCTGCTTTGTTTACTCTAATAATGGTTATTGGATTAACTGGAGAAGAAGCAACAATGTTGTGGAAATTATGTGGATGTGCTGTTATAGGACTTCTTGCTGGTATTATACTTGGTTTTACAAGCGATTATTTTACTAGAGCTGATAGAAAGCCCACAAGAAAAATGGCAGAAGCTGCCCAAGAGGGGCATGCCGTCGTTATACTGAGTGGTTTTTCATATGGATTATTAAGTGTAGTTCCACCCGCTATTGGAATTATAATTGCTATGGTATTTGCTTATCTATTAAGTGGTGTTTTTGGAGTTGCAATGGCTGCGGTTGGAATGCTAGCGATAGTTGGAACTATTGTTTCTAATGATGCTTACGGACCTATTGTAGATAATGCGAGAGCTATAGCAGAACAAGGAGATTTAGGAGATGATATAATACGCACAGCAGATCATTTGGATTCTGCCGGAAATACTGCTAAAGCAATTACAAAAGGATTTGCTATCGGTGCTGCTAATTTAACTGTTCTTGCATTATTATTTTCATTTGCAACAGAAGCTAATGATATTAATCCTGGGACTCTTGATGTAATGGATCTTCTTAAATTAAATGTATTAATAGGCGCTTTTATTGGTGTTGTTGTGCCTGCATTATTTTCAGCATTATTAATTCGTGCAGTACAGAGAAATGCTGGTAAAATGGTCGAGGAGATTCGAAGACAATTTGAATCTAATCCCAAAATATTAACTGGTGAGGAAGCTGCCGATTTTAGTAGAACAATTGATATTGCCACAAAAGGCTCTTTAAAAGAATTAATAATCCCAAGTATTATTTCAATTGTTATTCCAATTACTGTTGGAATATTGTTTGGAGTAGCAGCCTTGGGTGCATTCTTAGCCGGTGCGATTTTATCTGGTTTTGTCTTTGCAATTATGATGTCTAATGCAGGTGGAGCATGGGATAATGCAAAAAAATGGATTGAGGATGGCAATCTTGGAGGTAAAGGTACTGAAACTCACAAAGCGTCCATTACAGGAGATACTGTTGGAGATCCATTTAAAGACACTGCAGGACCAAGTATCAACACATTACTAGTAGTAATGTCATTAACAGCTTCTATCTTTCTCGGTTTTTTAATGTTATTTGGTAATGGAGCAGGTCTTCTAGTCTTTTAATTAAGTCATAAATCAATTTTTTCTTTTTTTTAATTATCTATCGATTTTTTAATTAGGACCTAGATTACTTACATTTTAGTTAATTCCAACAATAACCAATTTTAATTTTTCTAAATTTCTATTTTATTTTTATTCTTATGAACATTTTATATCTTAAAATTTAAAACTGATATAAATATGTTTGATAAATCTCATTGTTCCGACTGTGAAAATATAGATTGTTTAACTCGATGTCAATGGATGGATATTGATAAAGAGACCGCAAGGATTGAAATGGAAAAAATGAGTAATGGAGAGGATTCATTCGTTTTAAAACAATGTGTTACTTGCTATGCTTGTGATGAATATTGTCCATATAATTCACATCCATTTGATTTAAAAACAGAATTGCAGGAAAAATATAGTTCATTGAATATCGACCCGGAATTACTAAATAAAATGATTAAACAATTTGAACCTCCTAAAGAATTAAGAATAAAGGAAATTGACCCCAATAAACTGGTTTTTCATAAATGCACTTTTTCAAGAATGAATGAAAAAGAAATGAAAGGGCTAATGTTTGAGAATTTGCAATATATAAGTGGACGTGCTTTTTTCTGTAACTTACAGTATCACCACCTTGCTAAGGATTCAATAATTAGAGAAAGACTTCCCATTATAATGGAAAATATTAAAGAACATGGTATAAAAGAATTAATTTGTTGGCATGATGAATGTTATGGGCTTTGGACTTCTTATTGTCAGAGAAATAATATTGAAGTTCCTTTCAAGCCTATACACCTATTTGAATATGTATATAATTATCTCAAGGAACATGAATCAGAAATAACTAAATTGAATATGAAGATTGCTTACCAAAGAAGTTGTTCCAATAGATTTATTTCTGAAACTGATAAATGGGTTGATAAAATCTGTGATTTAATTGGACTAGAGCGAGTTGCGAGAAAATATGATAGAGAGAATGCATTATGTTGTGCTGGGGCATTTGGATGGTTTGGGAAAGGTGATTTGACAAGACCAACTCAAAATAAAAATGTTAAAGATATGGTTAAACATGACGCTGAAGCATGTGTATATAATTGCCCTATGTGCCAAAATGTTTTAGGATCAAAAGTAGAAAGAAAAGGATTAAAAAACTATTTGCTAAGTGATTTAGCTCGTATGGCACTTGGCGAAGAATTGAATTATTAAGAAATTAAAAAAATAAAATCAAGTTCATATTTTTTTTTTATCTCTAGTTTTTTATATCAGCATCTAGTTTAACTAAAATTTCTAACAGATCTAATACTTCAAAATCCATATTATACTTTTCATTTGCATCTGATAAGTTTGTTCTACAGAAGGGACATATTGAAGATATTACAGAAGCACCTGTTTCTTTAGCTTCTTCTAATCTTTCTTTTGAGACTTCTACCGACCACTCTGGATATCCTATCTTCACACCTCCTCCCGCTCCACAACACCAAGCATTTTCTCTGCTTCGTCGCATTTCTACCAATTTAATTCCAGGAATTTTCTTATACACTTCTCTAGGAGTCTCATACATCCCCATATGGCGCCCCAAGTGACAAGGATCATGATAAGTTACTGTTTTTTGAAATTCTGAATTGATAGAAATTCGATCTTCATCTAATAGTTTTTTAATTAATTCAACGGTATGGTATACTTCAAACCCGTAATCTGCATTTAATTTTAACCAATCTTTTTTTATAGTTCTATAACAACCAGCACATGAGGTTATCACTTTTTTAGCTCCAGTTCTATTAATCTGGTCAATATTATAATTCATAAAATCTTTTACGGGATTTTTTTGACCTGTTCGAAGTAGAGGGCTACAACAGCAATGTTCATCGATTAATGTAAAATCTATTTTTGCTTTCTTAAGGAATCTTATAGTAGCATCTCTAAGGTCTTTTTGCCGATAATTGGAAGTGCACCCTATGAAGTAAACCCATTCTGTTTCATCTGGTAGATTATATTTCTCTTTTAACTGGGTATTATCTGAGTTTGGTTCTCCATATGGATTGAAATTATTGGGATTTTCCGTTCTTTCTAACAAAATTTTTTGTTTTTCGGGACAAAAATCATTTTCAACGGCTAGTGCTCGACCAGCTTCAATAATATCAACTAAAAAATCTTTAAATTTATCAAATCGACAATTTTCAGTGCAATTTCCACACGTAGTACAAGCATATATCGCATTAGCAGCACCTTCATTCCAATTAATCTCGCCACTTAAAATACCATAAATTAGCCATAATCTGCCACCTGTGCTATAAGTCTCAAATCTAAATTGTTTATAACTTGGACAATTAAATTCGCTAAAATCATCTGTAAATTTACAATAACCACATCGAAAGCATCGATGGACGATATTCTTCCAATCTTGTTTCTGTTCTAAAGTTATTCTTATTTCACCTCCCAATTTCCTGGATTCATAATCCCATTAGGATCTAAAGTGTCTTTCAGAGTTTTTAATAATTTCTTATAATTAGGATCCATTTTTTCAAGAACTAATTGTTGTCCTTCTAATTCCACTTTCCACGGAATTCCACCTAACTCTAAAGCAAGTTTATTCGTTTCGTGAAGTGCATTTCTAGCATTTTCCATATCTTTTGGATCTGCTCTATTAAATGAATAAGTAAAGAACATGACAACTGTATGGGTTCCACTCATCAATCTCGACCCTATTGTCGGAGGGATTCCATATTTTCTTGAAATTTCAGCAGCTTTTAAATATCCATCTGGGACTTTTTCAAGTGGCATAAAAGCTCCAACATATTCAAATCCTCCTCCCTTTCGAAAATCTGCCGCACCTGCTGCGAAAATGGGCTTTTCCATATAGAGTCTATGCATTTTATCAGGTGCTTTCATGAATCTAGCATTATTTTTTCTGTATATCTTTTTTATTATTTTAATTTGTCGATCTATATCTTCTTGAGTATCTCCTGTAACATATGTCATTATAAATATGTAACCTTTCATCCATTCTGGTACATCTTGCATTCCCAAAAGTATATCTTCAGCAAAATGTTGCGCTGTTATGCTTAAAAGAAGATTAGGTAAGTCATTTGGATCGTTTAGTAAACCAAAAACAATATCTCGAAATTTTGGTTTAGGATATAATTTTAAAGAAAGTTTTGTAATAATCCCCATGGTACCAAATGAACTTGTAAACATACCAATAAAATCTGGAATAGGACCTCTACTAAACCAATAATCTGAAGTTGCACAAGAGCCTAATTTACAAATATCGCCATTAGGAAGAACAACTTCTAAACCATTAATCATCGCACCATGGTCTCCATGTCTCTGAGAAAGATATCCAGAACCATGAATTAATACATTCCCTGCTACTGTAGCTGAAGGAGGCGCATCAGGAACAGGTGGTTGCAGATTAGGATATTTTTTATTCAAATATGATAATATCTGACCTGTTGTAACTCCTGCTTCTATGAGAGCATAACGGCTTAGTTCATTTATTTCTATTATTTTATCCATCCGTTTCATGTCTATAACTATTCCCCCTTTAATTGGAATAATTAAACCGCTTAAAGTTAATCCACCACCCATAGGAACAAGAGGGATTTGTTCTCTATTTGCTAGTTCTACAATTTTCTGAACTTCTTCGACTTTATTAGGCATTACCACAAAATTAACCAGTCTAGGTTCAGAAGCTCCAGGGTCTTGGGAATATATGTAAAGATCTTCCGCTCTATTTGAAACAAAATCTTTACCAACAATTTCTTCCAGATTTGTCATAATCTTATTTAAATTCATCTGAATAATCTCCTAAATTTAGTTCATAATAAATATAGAGTTATTCTTTTGAGTATATATAGTTAATTGCTGAATTATTTTGATTTAATAATTTATTAATTAAAAGAGATTAAGATAACTATTAAAATCAAAGAATCAAAATAAAATGAAAATGAATATTGGAAGTATAGAAAGTGGAAAAATAATAATAAAAGTCGTAGCGTCTAATAGAACAAGTATGACTTTGCCAAGTGATGAGAAATTCAAAGGGAAGGTAATCCAACCGGGGCATGATTCTTTTGCGACTATTGGTGAACACGGAATCTCAATGATTATTAAATTATTAGAAGGAGATTCAACTCATAGTATATTATTTGGCACAGCTGGTTATATGCAAACAGTGATTAATAATCTAATATAATTTAAAATAAAACTAAATGAAATTGAAAAAATAATAATAAGTCATGGGCACTTGGATCACTACGGGGCATTAATACCAATAATCTCTGATTTGAAAGAAGGATCTGAGATATATCTGAGTCCGATCTGTCTTACTAAGGGTTATTATGCTAGAACGCAATCTGGAGATGATCTTACTCCTGAAGATTTTGGTTCTTCATTAAGGAAATTAAAAAGAGAAGGTAAAGTCAAATATTTCCGGAGAACATCTCTTAATAGGAAAATATTATTCAATCGAGCAATTGAATCTGGTGTAAGAATTTGTGAAACCTCAAAACCTGAAAAATTATATAATGGAATAATTACAAGTGGAGAAATTGAAATTTTTGATAAAAGTGAGCTTCCAAGAGGCTTATACTTAGGTACCAGTAAAACAGAATATGAAAAACATACTTATAGAGAGGAAATAGCATTATATATTAATATTAAAGATAAAGGTTTAGTCGTCATTACTGGATGTAGTCATACTGGTATTATAAATATAATAAAGTATGGTCAAAAACTAATGGGAATAGATAAAATTTATGCTCTTATTGGGGGCTTTCATAAAGAATGGGAAAGTAGCATAGATATTGAAAAGGTAGTTTCATTTTTAGAAGATTTAAATCCGGAAATAACATGTGGTATGCATTGTACAGGCTTTGAGTTCAATAGAATTATGCATCGACATCCTTCTCATATAATGGGTGTAATAGGAACAGAATTTTATTTATGAAATATTAAATTCCATAATAAACAAGATATAATGAAAACAATTTTAAAAGAGATAATTTCAGAATCAATTAATTATCATATCGAAAAGAATTTGGATGATTTTTATACATTATCATCAGAACATTCAAATTTCCTTTCTAGAATAGAAGATAAAATAAGTTGGGTTCTCGCAAAGAAGGCAGATTGGCCAGATTGTATATTTAAAGCAAATTTCGAAAATTTAAAAGTTAAAAAAGAAATACTTAAGGTAAAAGAGTTAATTCGGGAAAAAAAGGCACCTAACGGGTGGACTGTAGGACCATTGACAAAACCTAAAAATATGGGTAAAATTCTTGAGAAATGTGGTTTTTCCAATGTTTATCAGCAAGCAGGAATGGCAGTTGAACTAAAAGAAGTGGTTGAGAAAGATATAAATAAGAATGACTTAATCGTTGATAGAGTAGATCATGAAATAAAATTAACAGAATGGTCCGAAGTCGTTTCAAGAGTCTTTGGTTTAAGGGTAGATTATGATCTTCTTAAATTTTTGTACCAACAAAAAGATGTTCACTTTTATTTAGGTAGATGTGAAGGAAAACCAGTCTCAACATTAATTATATATCTTTCTTCTGGAGTAGCAGGACTTCATGCTGTATCAACATTACACGAGCATAGAAATAAGGGATTCGGTCTTACTATCAGTAGAACTGCATTAGTAGATGCTTTCGAAAAGGGATATAGAGTTGGAGTACTTCAAGCATCATCTTTAGGAGAGAAAGTTTACCGAAAATTAGGATTTCAAAAATATTGTGATATTATTTCTTATGAATTAGATAATGATGAAGAGAAATAACATTTAATAATAATATTTCAATTAGAAATTTTTTGAAAATTCCCATAGCTCCTTATCCGAGAACAGGAATTTGTTCTTCAGTTCTACCTAATTGAACTTTTCTCATATCTAAAAAAATATTAAATAAAATTTAATCCCCATATTTTTATTTATTAATATCCAAAATTGCATGAAACTTACTTGGAGGCAAAATTTTAAATATTTGTTTTACCTTTTAAAAAAGAGACGAGTGAGATATGGAGCTGACGGTGGGTATAACCTGCTGAGGAACCTCACCCCATTCTCCAAGCAAGGTGTAGAAAACTACTACGGTGAGAACCGTAATTTAGCAACTGAAACGACACTGCCTTCTTGCGCACATTAATGACTTGGATATAAGCCAGAGAAATTGTAGGAAGGAATGGTTGGAACGAGCTAATACCTTGGTGCAAGGCCAAATGAAAGCGATAAAGTACTTGGAGCTAGCTTTAGGTAGGCCGCATAGTTTGATGCTCCACAGAGGTTTGGGCGACAGAATCTCTAACAGAAGGGTGGGTATATATCTCAAGCGTCTCTTTAAATAATTTTTATTTATTAAGTTTAATTTCAATTTTTATGTCACAAGATAGTATTCCCTTTGAAGGAACCGTTCAAGAAACAATGCTTGGGCCTTTATGGGCAAGGGCTAAATATAGCCAAATATCTCCCGAATTATTAGATGATCAGAAAGCTATTGAAATTATTAAAAATATAGATTATGATTTTTCTAAAATACAAGAGTATCTTGGAGAATGGCGTGGATTAGGGCTTTTAGTTAGAGCTAAAAGTTTTGATGAAGCTCTAATACA
>JABXKB010000444.1 GCA_013375485.1 Promethearchaeota archaeon
CAAGAAGGACATGGAAAATGAACTGCGGCTTCATATGGCGCAATAGGTCTTCCACAACCGAAGCAAATTTGCTTTTTTAATGTACTCATTGATATATCATTACTATATTATCAAAATTTTAGCTTAGATAATAAAATATATTATAACTTTAATTATTTTCTAATTTCAATATCTCTAGAGGAGAACGTATTATTATACTTATAGTGTAATTATTCATTAAAAAACAGTTTTTAAATTTGAACTAAATAGAAGTAAATTGTTTTCTTTTTAGTGATTAACTAATTGATTTAAATTGATTTGTTCATTATCGAAAAACAAGTAAATTAAATTTTAAATTGATAAACACCTTAAATTGCATATAAAGAATTTATTGAAATATAAAAACATCTTTAAAAGGAACTATAATGCCAGAAAATAAAGTGAAGAAATACTTCAGACTTATTGAAGCGTGGGCGTGGTGTCCGATTTGTGAAGATATGGTCGCGTTAAACATCGATAAAAAAGAAATTATTGATGGATTGAAGATGAGTATATATACCAAGGAATTTACTCATTCAAATCCAAATCCTGATTCTGAGGATCCGGACGATTTATCTGGTAATGAACATACAATCTATATTTATATAAATGAGAACTACGATGTCACAGGGGTTAAATCCTTTTTCGGAGAATCACCTACTACTGAGGAAATTAGAGCAGAAGCCGCAGAAGAAGGTGGTGAAGTTAGGATTCCAATAGTGGTAAAAGAGATTCCCCCTATGGCTGTGCAATTTGGAATGCTTAATAAAGAGCAGTTTAAAGTTTTAAAAATTTGCGATGGAATGAATAGAATTGAACAAGTTGCCGAGATAGCAGAAATTAGTGTAGAAGAAATTGAAAAAATGATGGAAGAACTCAGAAAAAAAGGATTGGTTAAAGTTATAAAAAGAACATAAGAAGTTTTTATTTTTTCCACATTTTAATACTAAATTTTTACTTAGAGGTTTCTATCATTTTTTTTGCAATTGATTCAAATATCTCTTCTACATTATCACCAGTTTTGGAAGAGCATTCATTATAACCATGTAATTTATATTTATTCGCTAACTCGATTGCTTCCTCAGTTTGCACTGATCTTTTGTCCTCTAGATCTGATTTTCCTCCAACCATTATGATGGGTATTTTGATTTCTTTCTCAGACACAAAATATTCAAAAATGGATAACCAATCATCAATATCTTTTACACTTGAATATCTTGTAATATCAAACATAAAGATGCCTCCATCTGCTCCTTTAGCAAAACTAGGTAAAAGTACTCTAAAACGTTCCTCTCCAGCAAAATCCCATATTCGAAGTGTTGCTGTTTTACCCTCAACATTAACATTTTTAATACTAAAGTCCGCCCCAATAGTCATTTTAATATCGTCTTCGAAAATTTTAGTTACAAATCTTTTTATCAATGTTGTCTTCCCTACCCCCCCAGCACCAAAAATACATAATTTAAATGCTAATTTTTGTTGTTCTATATTTAACACCTTATTTGAAATAGAAAAATTTTTCTTCGTCTAAATTATCGTTATAATCTTTAAATATATTTTTAGTTCTAAAGTAATTTAATTTTTATTATTTATTTTATTTATTTTTTTTTGTTCTTTAAGGATATTTTATCGGTTTTACTTAATCTCACCAAAAACTTATTGAGATTAATTACATTGAAAAGAGATGGATTTCATTTTAGTTAATATAATTATTGTCTGAAAAATTAATTCATTGAAGTAAAGCAATAATAAAATAAACCTTTACTTTATAATATCTGTGATGAAGCATGTCTCAATTATCTTAATTCCCGTTATTTGTGATATTTTATCCTCTATTAACGGATTAAATTCTTCTATTGAATCAATATCAACTTTCAGAAGTAAACCACAATCACCTGATAACCGCCATATATTTGAAATTTCCTTAATATTAATT
>JABXKB010000219.1 GCA_013375485.1 Promethearchaeota archaeon
TATTTCATTGAACATTGAAAATCTATTTACAAAGCATAAAATATCACCTAAGATTTCGAGCTTATTCTCTTCTGGCTCCGTGTTATAATAATGATTAATATCCCTTTCCAAAGTGAAATTCTCATCAGAAATTGATAAGAGTTCTTTTACCTCAGAATATAAAGAACTTAAATCCACAATAATGTATTTGTTAAATATCTTTAAAAAAATTTATTTATTTTAGAAGAAGATTCGAAAAAAAATTAGAATACTACAGCAATTAATGCTTTAGTGCCATGTTTTTGAGCTTCTTGAAGAATCTTCATAGTCTCTTCATATGATAAAGGAGGTAAATCGAACGCACTCATACCAGCTAATTTAAGTTCAGCTTTAACTGTTTCAGCTAAATTATTGCAGTCACCCGAAAAAAATACATTCTTCCTACCAAATTCTTTTCTAAGATCTTTTCCAACTTCGTTTATAGCACAATAACCTGCTACTAAACCTTTAGTATATCCTTCTGATTTCAATTGTTCGATTAGATCATCATCGTGTCCTTTTCCCATTATTATAAACCATCCTCCCTTGAATTTTTCTGGATAATCAAAAGCTAGGTTTTGTAAAAAGATTAATGGGTTATCTTGGCATCCCTCTCTGCATAATAAATCTTTGCCTTTTATAATTTTTACAGTTTCAGGAAATTTTTGGAACAATTTCCAATCATATATTTCTTTATATTCTTCCAAATCCTTTCCAACAACTTTGATTTTACTTAAATCACCTTCTCCTAACCCTCGTTCATACGCTATTCTTAAATGGGGGATATTATCAATAGTTAAGCCAAAAATTCTTGCTCCTACAACATCAACAGCTAAAGTATCAGTACCTCCAATAAGGATGTTAAATGGAATTACTAATTTATCTTCCCAAGCTGTAGGAGGATAATGCCCATGAATAGTTCCCTCAGTACCATCTATGAGAGTTATGTCTGGTTTCAATATTTCAAACATATCAATGAGTTTTGAATGTAAGTTATAATTATGATCTTTTCCACGATCTGCATGTTGAGGAAAACCCCATTGATTTTTAATACCTAAAGTAACCACTGCCATGGAATGAGTTTTTAGTTTTGGTATATTAATATATGTTATTGTATCTCTGTTTTCCATAATTTTTACAACCGTCTGCGGTAATCTGAAAGTCATTAAATTATATCCTTTAGGGTCTTCTTTTACTGAAGCTTTACCTCTAAATTGAAAAGTTTCTGTCTCTTCTTCATCTAAGTATATAATGTTTGCTCCAGTTTTTTCACACACATCTTTATAACCATTAACAGCAAAAACAAGCCGTGTAAAATTACCCTGTGTGGAATTTTCCATTACATAAACTTCAGCACCTTTCTTTTTTAAATAAACAATTACAGCTTCCAAAACTTCTGGAGATGTATATGTATGTTTCTTGAAATCTATGCCATTTACTTTTATATATACTTCTTTAGAACTTTTAAGTATTGGTCCTGATTTTTCAATGTGAGAGAAAATTTCATTAATAGCGGAATCTAATCCCTGATTGGTATCAATAATAAATACATCGGTCATTTTTTTAATCGTTATTTTAGACTTTATATAAAAATTATTGTTTCCACACTATTTAATAGTATTTTTAAAAGTGTTTTCTTTATAATGCGAATTAAACTAAATTTTAATTTTGTTTCGAATAATATTTCAAAATGAAAAAAATTAAATACGAGGCGAAATTTCAAAAATCACATATATTTCGTTCTGAAAAAAAGTATTTTACCTTTCGATAATAGTACAAATGTGGCCAAAACATTTTAATTTCTTTGGAAGTTTCATGCGCGAGTTAGGAACGCTACTGATATTTAACACGATAAGAAATTGTCCAGATGGTTTAACCTATTACGATTTAAAACAGTTTGGAGAAATCCCTCACTCAAAGATATATCGAATGATGAAGAAACTGGAGGATAAAGGAGATCTAATTAAGAAGGATGATATTAGCTCCGAAACTGGAAGACCTAAACACTTATATTTTTTATCTAAGCAGGGAGAGATAAGAATTGATGAACTCAGGGAAAATCTTGGAAAATATTTTGAATTCATAAAAGAGAGGTTTCCAACAGCGAATAGCAGCTTTGATCACAATGCTTTCTTAAAAGAAGCTACTTTTAATGTATGGAGCAGTCCAGTGGAATTCATAATTCAGAAAGACTTACCCAACGAAAAGAAACTCAAATTTTTGTTGCGAATGGAATCAGACCTAATTCAGATGCTGGAGAAAATTCGAAAGGAAAAAAAAAAATTATCCAATATTTAGAACAATAAAAAGAGCAATTTCAAAATAACAGATTATAAAAACTAAGTGACAGAGAGGCATAAATATTATGGGATCCGGTCGAATGATATTTAAGTATTGGTTTAAATCCAGGAATAAATTCCTATATTCTGCGGGGTATCAGATTTTATCAACAATCTTTGCGTTATTTACTCCTATTTTTATAGGTAGAATGGTAGGAGGTTTAGACCAAAATAATTCAATACCTTCAACAAGCATAGATTTGTTGATTAATTTTATATTTATTTTAATTTTCGCGTTCTTCAGTTTCTTGACAAATAGGGCAGGAAGAATTCAAGGAGCTGTCGTAGCTTCTGCAGCAGCTTATCATCTGCGTGCGGATATTAGTAACGCAATATATCGTCAATCATTTTCCTATTTTGATAAAACTGAAACGGGGCAGTTGGTTGCTCGAGCAACTTCAGATGTTGAGGAAACTCAAGGCATTTTTGGAATGGGTTTCAATCTAGGTCTTCAGGGAACAATTCAATTAGTTGGAGTAATGGTTGCTTCAATTTTCTTGAACTTCCAGTTGGCGTTGATTTTTGTAACTATAATACCAATTTCGCTTATAGCATCCTTTCTTCTAACAAAAAAGATGAAACCGATTTATTTTGAAACCAGAGAAAGTTTCGGAGAATTGACAAATACAATACGCGAAAATATTATTGGGGCTCAAGTAGTACGTATGTTTAGTAATCAAGACAAGGAGCGCCAAAAATTTTACAATAATAACAAAAGATTTTACAACGCTAGCGTACGAACGGCAAAGTTAAATTCGTTATATATGCCTATGAATTACGTTATAATTGGCTTCACAATGATTTTCACGCTTTTCTTAGGTGGTAACTTAGTGATTCAAGGAGAAATGCAACTAGGCACATTAGTGACCTTTCAAGGGTATATTGGAATCATGATGTTTCCTTTAGTAATGTGGGGTCAAATTATGATGATGTATATCCAGGCCAACGCTGCGCTTACGCGTATAAGAGAAGTTATAGAATCCACGCCGGATGTAAAAGATACTCCAGGGGCTATTTCGATTGAATCAATGAAGGGTGATGTAAAATTTGAAAATGTCACTTTTGGATACACATCTGAACATAGAGTACTAAAAAATATTACTTTCGAAATTCCCGCGGGAAAAAAATTGGCAATTATTGGTACAACTGGGTCTGGTAAATCAACAATAATTAATTTATTACCTAGATTTTACGAAATTAACGAAGGAATGATACAAATTGATGATATTAACATAAAAAATTATCTTTTAAAGGATTTACGCAAAAACATTGGGATAGTGTCCCAAGAAACATTTCTCTTTAATAGAAGCATTGCTAAGAACATTGCATTTGGCGCAGAAAATGCAACTCAAGAGGAAATTGAATCGGCTGCTAAGACTGCGAACCTACACGATTTTATCATGTCTCTACCGGAGAAATACGATAGTATTGTAGGAGAAAGAGGAACTCGTTTATCAGGAGGGCAAAAACAACGTCTTTCAATTGCTCGTGCTCTTATCGTAAAGCCGAAGATATTAATTTTTGATGATTCAACGAGTTCTGTTGATGTAGAAACAGAATTCAAGATTCAAAATGCTTTAGAAAAAATAATGAAAGGAACTACTACCTTAATTATTACCCAACGTATTTCTACTATTCGAAATGCTAATTTAATTTTAGTTTTAGATAAAGGACGAGTTGTTGGACTTGGAACGCACGAACAATTAATTGAATTAAACGTATTATATAAACAAATCTATGAGACATTATTTCAAAAACAAAAATCTGGGACAATTATTAAGACAGAAACTGTAAAAGGAGGAATTTAAAAAATGAGCGTGAATGAACAGAAAAAAAAGGTAGAACCTGAAAAGAAAATTCGACAACCCACATCAGGATTTCAAAGACATTTCATGTTTGATGAAAATGACAAACAATTAAATAATCCCCGTAAAGTTTTATGGAAGTTTATCTTTTCATATTTAAAACCTTATCGTGGTACTTTTATTCTCTTTTTGGTTCTATTACTTATAGGTACTGCTATAATGTCATTAAGTCCAATAATATCTGCAAGCATTATTGATAATGGTATTATTGCTCAAAATTCTCTTTATATTCTTAATATTAGTATAATATACTTATCTTTGATGATTTTTATGGCCGTTTCCAATTATATATCGCAATATGGGATGGGAAAAGTGTCTCAAAGGGTTGTTTTTGCAATTAGAAACGATTTATTTTATAAATTGCAGGATATGTCACTCAAATACTTCGATCAACATCCTTCTGGAGACATAATATCGATTACTACTAATGATATTGATCAACTAAATCTTCTAGTAGGGGGGCAATTTGTAATGATTATTAGTGGCGTTTTGTCAATAGTACTTACTATTATTTTCATGTACGTTCTAAATCCACTTTTAGCCACTATAAGTTTAGTAGTATTTCCAATATTTTTAATAATGATGAAAGTATTTAAAAAAGTGGTTACTGGTGTATTTAAGCAAACTAGAGAAAGTATTAGTAGAGTTACTACTTCAATACAGGAAAATATCGCAGGTGCGAAAGTAGTGCAAGCTTATGGACAAGAAGAAAGAGTATCATCTGAATTTGATCAGGCTAATACTGAAAATTATAGAATCATGATAAAGATAAGAAGGATCATGGCAGTATTCTTTCCTTTTATTGGTTTAGTCACCACCCTAATTACTGCAAGTGTTCTACTTGTTGGTGGTTTTGTAATTTTGGGCAATGTTACTATTCTAGGTTTTACTGTTTCTGTAGGTGTTTTAAGCGCTTATATTGCAATTTTAGCTCAATTTTTCCGTCCATTCATGAATTTGATGGCAATTCAGCAAATTATCGAATCAGCATTAGCAGCTACAGATAGAATTTATTCCCTTTTGCTAGAACAAGTAGAAATTCCTGATCCCGAGCACCCAGAAAGTTACTCGGATGTTCAAGGAGAAATAGAATTCAAAGAAGTGAGCTTTGGATACATTTTTGAGAATGGAGGAGCTGAAGAAAGCAAAAGTGAAGAAGTTCCAACACCGCAAATGAACATGATGGAACAGATGATGCAACAAAATCCAATGATGAAAAGAGCTTTTGATGCTATAAAGGCGTTCCCTGAACCGTATTCTTCATTTATACAAAAAAATATGATGAAAATTCCACCTAATATTCAGCAGAAACTATTCATGAGCTTAATGGGAAGCAAACCTGAAGAAATCCCTCAAAAAATTGATATTATTCTGGCAGAATTTCATTTTGCAGTACCAAATACAGAAATGGCAAAAAATCACCCCGAATATAAAACATCGTTTGATAAACCTGAGAAGGATCCAGGAGTAAGAACTCAAACACCCCAATTGAGTATGATGCAAAAGATGATGCAACAAAATCCAATGATGAAACGAGCTTTTGATGCTATGAAGGCTTTCCCTGAACCGTATTCTTCGTTCATGCTAAAAAATATGATGAAAATTCCACCTAATATTCAACAAAAGCTATTCATGGGCTTAATGGGGAGTAAACCTGATGATGTTCCTCAAAAAATTGATAATATTCTGGCAGAATTTCATTTTGCAGTACCAAATACAGAAATGGCAAAAAATCACCCTGAATATGAAACATCATTCGACAAAAAACCTATAAAAGCTCCGGGAATAACAACCCCGACAATGGAAGAATCGACTATGCATGGAATGTCTGCAGGGGGAATGGGTGGAATGATGCCTATGAATCCTGAGTTTATTTCAATGATGGCTAAAAACTTAGAAAAAATGTTAAGCGGTAAATCTAGTGTAATGCAGTCTGGTGGAGGGGGAATGGGTGGAGAAGGAGGAGGAATGATGGGTGGAGGAATGAAAATGCCATCCCCTCAATCTCTCGCTCGAATGCTTGCAAGCATGCCTATTCCTGACGAACTTTTTCAAGACTTTCCACAAATAGTTAAGGATGCGATTAATGAGCAGAAAAAACTAATACAGCATGAACAATCAAAAGGTTACATATTAGAAGATGTGAATTTTAAAATAGATCCCGGGACTACTTTAGCAATTGTCGGAGAAACAGGTGCGGGAAAAACAACCGCAGTCAAGTTACTCTCTCGTTTTTACGACATAAATAAAGGGAGCATACTTATTGACGGAGTAGATATTAGAAAAGTAACCAAAAAAGAATTAAGGGACCTGATAGGTTTAGTCCCTCAGGATGCGTTCATTTTTACTGGAACAATTCGAGAAAACCTACTATATGCTTACGAAAAAGTATCTCCTGAAATTGAGAAAAAAATGATCGAAGTCTCGAAATTTCTTGGTTTACACAACTTTATTGAGACATTACATAAGAACTACGATACCAAACTAAAAGAGAATGGTTCAAATATTTCAATAGGGCAACGTCAATTAATTGCGTTTGCTCGGGCATTGATCACCGATCCAAAAATTTTAGTTTTGGACGAAGCTACATCTTCGGTCGATCCTTATACAGAAACCTTAATTCAAGACGCTTTAAACAAAGCTAGGAAGGGTCGAACTACTATAATAATTGCGCATCGCCTATCGACCATAAAAAACGCTGATCAAATAATTGTTTTAGGGAAAGAAGATCACGGTATATTAGAAGAAGGTACCCACGAAAATTTAATGTCTTTAAATGGTAAATATAAGCGCCTTTTAGAGATGCAAAGTAAAGACATTAAAATTTAGAAAATAAAGTAATTTTTTGACAAACATTTATATCCTCACTCCAATTTTTATTTTTTTTATATTATTTCTTTAATTTTAAGTAATAATTTTAAATATGAATTAAAAACCAATATAAACTATTTATTTTACTTTTGAAAATTTTAAAATAATAATTTGGTGAATATCCAACTATATTGGTGCCTTTTAGACAGGTAAAAAAACGTGAAGTTTTTATCATTAACTAGTCATATTTCAAATGTTTTAGAAAATCTAAATTAACTTCTTTCACTCTCCTAAATAATTCTAAATAACTGGTGTTATAAAATTCCATATTTCGAATATTCAGGAAAACAAATTTTTTACCAGATTAAGGATAATAATTCTCAAAACACGCTTATTCTTATACATGGGGCTGGAGGTAATTCAAATATTTGGGAGAATCAATTTTATTTAAAGATAGACTATAATATAATTGCAATTGATTTGCCTTCGCATAATAAATCTAGTAAATTTCCAGAATTATCTTTAGATTTATATGTTGATGGTGTTAAAAAACTCGTTGATTCACTGAAACCTGAGAGATTAATTTTAGGTGGGCATTCCATGGGAGGTGTAATTATACAAGAATACTTTTTTAGATATCCAAATGATGTTTCTGCTCTAATATTATGCTCTACAGGAGGAAGGATGCGAGTAAGTCAATTTATTTTTAATTCAATAAAACCAAATTACCAAGAGTATTTAAAATATCTACGAACTGGCGCTTTTTACAGAAAAACCCCTAAAAAGATAATAGATGACTCAATTTTGGAGACTTCTCAAATAGATCCAGAGGTGACCTATAATGATTTTAAAATATGTAATGCTTTTGATACATTGAACAAAACAAGTTCTATTGATGTTCCATGTTTAATCATATGCGGTAAATCTGAT
>JABXKB010000013.1 GCA_013375485.1 Promethearchaeota archaeon
TTCCTACTTTCAGACCAGATAAAGCTATGGCAGTAGAAAATATTAATGGTTATGAGAAATATATTTCTAAATTAAGAGAAATCTCTGGAATTGATATAAAGAATTTTACTAGTTTAATGGAAGCATTAGAAATTCGTCATAAATGCTTTCATGATAGAGGTTGTCGAATTGCTGACCATGGAATCTTGTCTTTTTGTGCTGAAAGTTATTCGGATTTTGAAATAGAAAAAATAACTACTAAGGTTCTTTCAGGGAAAGAACTATCTGAGATGGAAATTTCTAAATTTAAATCTGCATTTCTCTATGAAATCGCAAGATTAAACCATAAGTGCGGTTGGGTACAACAGTTCCATGTAGGAGCACTTCGTAATCTCAATACGCGAATATTCAATAAACTTGGACCTGATATTGGATGTGATTCGATAGGTGATCGCAACTATGGAGAAAAAATGGCTAGATTTTTAGATAGACTTGATCAATCGAATGAGCTTTCGAAAACTATATTGTATAATTTGAATCCTCGAGACAACGAATTAATTGCAGCTATGATTGGAAATTTTCAAGATGGGTCTTTTCCTGGGAAAATGCAATTTGGTCCAAGTTGGTGGTTTTTAGATCAAATTGATGGGATGACTAAACAAATTAACACTCTCTCTAATATTGGATTGTTGGGGCGTTTTATTGGCATGACTACGGATTCTCGAAGCTTTTTATCATTTCCAAGACATGAATATTTTCGCAGAATTTTATGCAATCTAATTGGATTTGATGTTGAAAATGGAGAAATTCCTGCTGATATGGATCTTCTTGGAGAAATTGTTGAAAACATATGCTATAACAATGCAGTTAATTATTTTAAAATATCTTAATCATATAGAAATTAAAAGTTTAGACTAATTTACAGATGAAATTACCAAAATATTCTATAGGTACTGGAGACCGATTTGGATGTCAGGGGAAAGCACAATTAGCTGCAATAATTAAGGCACAAGAAAAAGGTATAAATATTGCTATTGTTTGGAATAAATCTTATCGTGAACACCTGATCACTAAAACTAAACCTTTAGACGTTTTAAAAGAAGCTCAGGATGCCGTTAGAGAATTAAATTGGGAAGGCAATTATTATATTGATGCTGATCATGTTGATCTCTCGAATGTAGATTCATTTATTGATTCTAGTAATTATTTTACTTTTGATATTGCAAAATTTATTGGAAAAATGGCTTCTGACAGAGATATTAAGACTTTTATTGAGAAATATAAATATTTGACGAGAGAAATCTTTATTTCAAATATTAACAAGACTTTAAATATCAAAATAGAGCAATTAAATGGTGTTGCGGAAAACTATCTTCTAGCTATAAAGGAAGCAAGGAAAATATACAATAAAGTTGAAAGGAAGAAAGGAAAGGGAAATTTCATAGTTGAGATTTCAATGGATGAAACAATTAAACCTCAAACACCAATTGATATTTTGTTTATTCTTGCAGCTATTGCTGATATGAATATTCCAGTTCAAACAATCGCTCCAAAATTTATTGGAAGATTTAATAAAGGTGTGGATTATAAGGGAGATATTAATCAATTTGCTGAACAATTTGAATTAATATTGGGAATTATTCAATTTGCAAAACAAGAATTTTCTTTATCTGATAATTTAAAACTAAGCATACATTCAGGAAGCGATAAATTCTCGATATATAATACTATCAAGAAACTAATAAAAAGATTTAATACAGGGATTCATTTAAAAACAGCAGGAACAACATGGTTGGAAGAATTAATTGGCTTAGCTATGTCAGGAAATGAAGGATTAGAGATAGTAAAAGAAATTTATATTAAGACTTATGATCGATATGATGAGCTGTGTGAACCATACTCATTGGTAATCGATATTGATAAAATAATGTTGCCTAATCCTAAAGAAGTAACTAAATGGTCCAGTGAAGAATATATTAGAACTTTGGCTCATGATAAATCTTGTCCAGATTACAATCTATGTTTTCGGCAATTGCTTCACTTGGGATATAAAGTAGCAGCAGAGATGGGCTCTCGATACAAAAAAGCCTTAAAAAAATATAATGAAATTATAGCCCAAAATGTGACCGAAAATTTATTTGAGAGACATATTAAGAAATTATTTCTATAATAATTCTTAGAAATTGTTAAAATAATAAAACAAAAGATTTTTATATTACCAAGAGTGAGTTATTGCTCCAAGTTCACAGGCTTTTACACAAGGTAGTTCTTTTGTTTCACCACCCTTACAAGGAGCACAAGAGTACTTAATTTTTTTACGATGTTCTTCAGAAACAATTACTATGATCTCATCTCCTAATGGATCTAACTCATCTTCAGCCATTTCGACAACACCAGCAGGACAGACTTCTACACATTTTCCACATGAATTGCACAAATCTGTATCGATGGTGATAAAATATTCTCCTGAACCATCCTTGTAGCCATAATTAGCTTTTGTCATTTATTTCCCATTATTTCTGATTAATTTAAAATAATATTAAGCCTTTTTGCGTTCCTTTTCAAAAAGAGCCTTAGCAAATAAAGCAGCACCAATAGATCCTGCAAGTTGTGGGTCAATACTAGGCTCTGGAGCTTTAAGTTTCAACTCATCTTCGAGTCTCTTGACAACTCCAATATTTTTAGCAATTCCCCCAGTTATGGCAAACTTCTCTTCTATTCCAAGACGCATTAAAAGTGTTACAACTCGGTGCGCCATAGCTGAACAATATGCTGCTAAAACCTTTTCTTTTGGCCAACCTTTTCTAAGTAATCCAACGGCTTCTGATTTTGCAAATACTACACATGTACTACTGACTGGTTCAGGTTCTTCATCAACCTCTAATGACATTTTGCCTACGTCATTAATATGTACTTGAAGTAAATCTGCAAATACTTCCATACCTCTTCCTGTTCCTGCTGCACATTTATCATTCATTAGGAACGCGGTAACTTTACCACGTTGATCACAGCGTATTGCTTTACAATCTTGACCACCCATATCTAATACGGTCCTAATTTCTGGACCATAAATAAAATTAGCCCCTCGTGCATGACATGCAATTTCTGTAATTGCTCGTTTTGCAAATGAAACATTAACACGTCCATATCCTGTTCCAACGATATATTGAATTTTATCTAAAGTCAAGCCAGTACCCTCAAGAGCCCAATCCATAGCATTATTGGCACTGTCTGGACTATTACTTCCAGTTCGCATGCTGCTATAACAATAGATTTCACCATCTACCATTATTACCGCTTGGGCGCTAACTGATCCAACATCCACTCCTGCTGAAATGATATCACCTTCTTCCCAATTTAAGTCAGGGTTGGTATAACGAGATTCGGTCCATCTCCAATATTCCTTTTCTGATTCTCTATTTGACATTATTATTAACCTCCACTTTTTTCTTGGGCTCTAAGTGCTGCTCCTAAAGCAGTCACATATTCTGGGGCAATACCGTCCTTGGGTACCAAGAGATCAAACCCTAGATTTTTATTCATGGCATCCACAAATCCAATATTATTCGCAACACCACCTATTAATGCTACGTCTTTCTCAATGCCTATTTGACGTACCATGCTTGTATTTCTATCCGCAATTGCATCATGAACAGCACGAATTATATCTTCTTTAAGAGTTTTTTGGTGAATCAATGATACTACCTCAGATTCAGCAAAAATCGTACATTGTGCATTCATAGGGATTTGTTTTGTTGATTTCAAAGATAATTCTCCCATGTGTTCGATATCTACTTCTAATGCTCTCGACATTGCTTCTATAAACGCACCTGCCCCGGCAGCGCATTTCTCATTTATTCCAAAATCCTTAACTTTTCCTTGATCATCGAGTTTTACAACTAATCCTTCTTCAGCTCCAATATCAATGACAGTACGGGCTGAAGGAAAGATAGAATAAGTACCCCGAGCATCTGCCGTTATCGTAGTGATTGTATTATGGGAAAACTTAATTGCTTCCATCCCTGCTCCTGTAGCGGTAATATGTTCAACATCTTCACGTTTAATTCCTGCTTTTTCTAAAGCACTCTTTAATGCTTGTTCTGCTGATTCTTCTTGGTCAAAACCACTTAATACAGAAGCTGTTGATAAAATGGCACCGCCCTTTACAATACATACTTTAATATTTTTCGATCCGCAATCAATTCCGGCTGTTATCATATTAAACCATTTCTAATTTTTTTCTATTTTATTATTTAACACTAACTTTTTCTTGATTTTACCCTAATCTATATAAAAATATCTATAATTTGATTATTAATTAATTTTTTCTATGTCTAATGATTCCATAAAAGCATCTACACGCTTCATAGTCCGCTCAAGATCGAATTCCCTCTCATCTCCCATGTTTCCTTCAAAAGGCATTGTTGGAATCCCTGACTGTTGAATAGCTAAACGATTTTCTGCAATTCCAAGACTTAATCCTTCACATCCTCTATTAAAATGTAGAAAAACTCCATCTAATTTCCATTCTTTGGCGATCCGAATCATCATATCAGATTTGAGTTTTGGATGGTAAAAATGCTGCCATTCTGGCTTACTTAAATTCCAATCTGTGAGAGCGCGTAGTGCTTCATCTCGATTAGTTATCTCAATATCAGGAATAGTCTTTGGACCCCATGATCCATCTTCTTTATCTTCCCATAATCCAATAAGACCAAAAGTGTAAAGACTTCCTATAGAAACGCAACCATAATGCTCTAAATAACGGAAAATTCTTAAAAACGCCCATGGAGGTTGAGTATCTGTCATGATTCGACACCGTTCATTTCCAACTGCAGCTATACCTCTCTCGACACGATCCTTTACTTCCGGATATAATTCCTTTTCATAAAAATCTGCTACCCATTGAGCTGATTTTCTTAAAGTCCCTAAGACATATAAAGAATACATAGATTTCTCGTCTAAAGGTGCAGGAATTGCTTTATTAAGCTCACATATTGCTGCCCAATAATGACATGAACGGAACTCATTTTTAACTGCTTTGATTAAGAGTTCATCATCATAATCTCTTCCAGTGACCTTTTCAAGCCATTTGATTCCATCATGCATCTGACCAACAATATAATTAATCTTATGTTCTGTTCTTTCTTCATACGGGCCTACTGATACATCAATACTAAACATGGGAATCCCCCCTTCGAGATCACTTGCTACCTGATACCACTTAGCATGTGAACAACAAATATGATCTTGCCAGATGAAGTCAGGTTTGGGAAATTCTTCAGAGAATTGTGGCCATGCATATTTATTTATAAGGATCGATCCCCAATAATTACGCATATAAGAACAGAGATCACGCGCAAATCCCCTTGCTTCAGTGGCTTCATGACATTGTAAAGCAAATTTATCATTAAATGCAACAGTAGCACCATAGGGTTCTCCCGTTAAGGAATAAACATCTTCGCCTAAACCAGCAGGGATTGCATCAAAAGACCATGCTCCCCCTGCCCATCGGAGCCCACCTTTATCATGAGCCTCTGCAAAATCTCTATAATAATTCTCTCTGAGAGTTTTAGCACTATTCCAACATTTTAATGGTTCCATTGGATATTTTGTTTCTGTCATTTTTAAACCTCCTAAAAAAGATCCTCCTCTCTTATTATTTCTAAAAATGCCTCAACTCGTGTTTTAAATTGACCAATTGGTACAGTAACATCAAACTCAAGGAATAATGTTGGAATTCCGTCATTCTCTAAGGTCTGTTTCATTATTGGGAGAGTTAATTCCCACGGATCACAAAATTTTTGCTGTATTAAGATTGCTCCTTGTATATCATATTCCTTAGCTAACTTAACAATATTTTCAAGTCCTAATCTTTGAGGCCAATCTTTACTTGGGCATGGCGTACGTTCTACATATCTTCTTGATATTGCAGTTAGCGTATCTCCATTTAATATTACTTCATTATTAAAATAACGAGAACCTGTGCAATGATCATCAATAACAAATCGCGCACCTAAATCCTCAACCATAGCAATAAATTCCGTATCATCATCTTCAGAACCTACTATCATAAGGCGCTCACCTGTCTCATCCATACTTCTTGATGGAAGTTTTTCTAAAAGTTCTTCTAAAGCTTTGTTATGTTCTCGTTTATCAACCATCTGGGAAGATACAACCATAAGCATTGCTTCAAGACCCGTCAATGGTGGATTTGCGTTTTTTCTAAGCTCATAAACTTGCTGTAAAAGGCGTCTATTAGTATTCATAATCTCAATTCCTTGTTTGAGATCCTCTTCAGTAATTTCTTTCCCTGTCCATTTTTCTACTGCTTTCTTGAATTCTTTTAGTTCCTCTGTTAAATAGGGAATAGCTTGAGGGCTCTGAACGTGCATTGGATGTGGTAAATAATAAGTAAAATCTACAGGAATATGAAGATCCCAACTGGTATAGGCTTGTCTAATATGGAGACAACTTTGAGCAATTGTAATTCCATCTAGATAGTCAAATCTTCCCTTTAATCCTTGTGCTAAGCAATCACGGCAGAAAGGGCAAAACATAGCAAAGATATGGGGTTCAGAGACATCTTGCGGCTCATGACTACCTAATATCCTTACTGGTAGAATATCTGCAGCATAGAGAATTTCTTCAGGTACATACGTGCAGAAAGTTCCTATTACTTTTCCGCCAGTACGTTCTTTCCATTTTTTTGCATATTCATGCCTATTTTCATACCATTCTTTAAATTGATCAAACAAACTTATGACCTCTATTTATCCTTATTCTATAATAATTGTTATAAAAATCCATTTTAATTCAAATATCCCCTTGATTCATTCTATTTTGGAAAGTTAAAAATAAATTAAAAATTTTATTATACCTCTATTTTTGACATAATATAATAATTCTAATTCCTTCTCCTCGACGCATAACGTCGAAGGCTTCATTAATTTCTGAAAGCGGGAATTTATGGGTAATTAGTGGTTTGAGCTGAAGTGAACCATTTTTAACTAGGTTAATAATATTTGGATAATCTACAGGACGACAACCAAGGCTTCCCATTATTTCCATTTCTCGAAACATTACACGACCAATATCAAATCCATCCCAACGCTTGGGAGAGTATCCTACAGCCACCAAACGACCTCCAGTTTTTAAACTATTAAATGCTTGTTTCATTGTTGTGGGATGTCCTATTGCCTCAAATGCAATATCTGCTCCACCTCCTGTTATTTTTCGAATAGTTCCAACGATTTCTCTTTCATCCATATCTTTTGCTAAAATAGTTTCTACAGCACCAATTTGTTTAGCAATCTCAAGCTTTTTTGGGACAATATCAACAGCGATAGGCAAGCCACCAGCAACTTTTATATTTTGAACGACATTTAAACCAATTCCACCACAACCAATCACCACCGCCCAATCACCAGGTCTTACTTGACCTCGATTTTTTACTGCGTGGTATGGTGTTGAAACAGCATCCGAAATGATACAACTTTCTTCTAATGACATTTCGGTCGGAAGATGAACTACATCTTTTATAGGAACCTTAATTTGCTCAGCAAATCCTCCATCAATATGATTTCCAAGCATTATCTGATTAAGACAAATATTCTCTCTACCAATTCTACAATTAACACAATACCCACAGGAGAGCACAGCAGGAATGATAACATGATCTCCTTCTTTGAAATTTTTTACATCATCACTTACCTCTTTAATACGTCCTGATATTTCATGACCCAAAATAAGAGGTGGCTGTTTAACTGTAGGTACTCCATGTTCTAAATAACCATAATCAGTATGGCAAACGCCACATGCTTCTATCTTTATTATAGCATGACCCCTCTCACTGGAAATATTTGGGTCAAAATAATTATCATCTAATTTTAATGGTTCCTTAATTTTTTCAAAAACAGCTGCTTTCATCTCAATTTCCTACAATTTGTTTTATTATTATTATAATTTAAATATAATTCTTATTTAATTTAAGAAAATTAACGATTCTGCCAATTGGGTGATCGTTTCTCCAAGAATGATTGTAAACCTTCATTTGCATCATGTGTAGACATTAATTCTTTAAGATAAAATTCTTCAATTTCATCTAATTTAGTTTCAAAATCGATTCCTAAAGCTCTATTGAATGCTTTTTTTGAATATTGTAAAACAATGGTGCTTAAATTGTTAAAAGATTCAATATATTTAGCGAACTTTTGATTATACAAGTCAAATGGGAATACGTAATTAGAAATTCCAAGCCTATGAGCCTCATTAGCATCAATTATTTCCCCTAGCATAATAAGTTCAAAAGCTTTCTTATTTCCTATGATTTGGGGAAAAGCTATTACTGCTATAGGCGGAAATACTCCAACTTTTATTTCTGGTTGCCCAAATTTTGCTTTATCTGAGGTGAGTACAATATCACAAAATATAGCAATTTCACAACCTCCACCTAATGCAGCTCCTTTAACGCTTGCAATTGTTGGGCATTTTAATTTATTAAGCTTTCTAAAAATTCCATGGAATTCCTTAATCATTTTAGGAGCTTTATCACCCATGTGATCACCAATGTCAACTCCTGCAGAAAAGGCTTTTCCATTATGATCGAAAATAACTGCTTTTAAAGATTCATCTTCGAGAAAATCTTCAAGAGCTTCATTAATTTGCTCCATCATACCTATTGTTAAGATATTCAATGGAGCATTGTTGAATATTATTTTTCCTATATGATTGACTTTTTCAATTATAATTAAATCATTTGTCAAATCTTTTTCACTCAATATGGCTATTTTCTTTTAAGCTATTTTAATTCTTTTTTCTAATAAAAAAAATTTGTTTTATTTTATTTTAGTTTTACCCCACATTTACCACAAAACCCGAAATCAGAAGGCAAACTTTTTGCTTGACAAGAAGGACATGTAACCGAAGGAGGTCCCCATAAAAACTCAGGGTGGGGGCTTTCTCGTACACCTCTATAGTTTGGAGGACGTTTTTCTACAAATGCTGACATTCCTTCAAGAGGTTCCCATGAGGCGTAGTGAATTGATAACCAATCTTTAGCATGACCAATTGTTTGATGCCAAACAAAATCCTTCCAGAAATTCACTTGTTGTTTAGTATACCTCATACATTCTGGAAACTTATCAATAAGTTTCTGACTCATTATATCAATTGCAGCATCTAATTCTGCAGAAGGCACTACTTCATTTACCAAACCCCATTCTAATGCTTTTACTGCAGAAATTGGTTCACATAAATATAAAATCTCCCTAGCACGACGATCACCAACTATAATAGGTAACCATTGAGTTGCACCCCCACATGCTACGGATCCTACTCTTGTTCCTACTTGCTGAATTGTAGCATGATCTGCGGCTATAGCTAGATCACATGCCATTTGCCATTCATTACCTCCACCTGCAACGATACCATTGATTCTTGCTATAGTAGGTTTACCTATATTGCGGAAAACATCATGAGCTTCTTGAAAAATGCTCATCCATTTCCAATATTCAGCAGGTTGGATGGTAAATCTTTCTCTATACTCTTTTACATCTCCACCCGTACAAAAAGCTTTATCACCTGCTCCTGTTAAGATTATAACTGCGACTTTATTATCCCAGGCAGCATCATGAAAAGCCTCAATCATTTCCATTAACGTAAGGGTCGAATATGCATTATAAACTTCTGGACGATTAATAGTAACTTTTGCTATCCAATCTTTCTTTTCATAGATTATTTCTTTAAAATTGAATTCTTTTGGATCTTTAGGTTTGAAATTTGGTTCCTTTGTATAAGTCATATAATCACATCAAAACTTGATTTTTTTGATTTCTTTTATTTTTATTATTATTCTTAGATAATTTTCCAAATTCATTTAAAATTTGTTAATAGAAAACGTTGAGTGGGAATAAAATTCCACTAAAAGCATAATTCAGAAGGAATATAAAAAAGAGTAATATTTAAACTGAACATTATCATAATATCTAATGTAGATTCGGAAAAGAAAATAAAAAATTGAACAGAATAACTGTGGTATCAGATAAAGAAAAAAGACAAGAAGAAAAGAATTTAGAGATTTCTCTTAGAGGAAAAGGCTGGGAGAGGGGATTCACAGTTGAAGAAAACAGAGTAGCTGAGTACGTAGAATTGTATGAATCAATTGGTTATGATGTACGTGTTGAACCTGCCACCCCTGATGAACAGGAAGAATGTCAAAAGTGTTTTAAAGCTGATTTTGATAATTTAAGAACAATTTACATCAAGCCAACAAAAAATAGAGAAGATGAAATGGATTTTGAAGAATTAATCTAATTAGATCTAAATTATACATCAAAAGCCCATTCCCCATTTCGCATAATTGGTTCAGCTATTCCATTTTCCAATATTCCGTCAACATTCATTTCTCCAGAACCAATCATTAAATCTACATGCATAATGCTCATATTACCGCCAGCATTCATAAATCCTTCATCAGACATTTGTTCACCATTTTCTAAACATGGACTATAAGCCCTACCTAAAGCAATATGACAAGAAGCATTCTCATCAATTAAGATATTATAAAATATTAAACCGGACTGTGATATAGGTGAACTATGTGGAACTAATGCTATTTCACCCAAATAGCTTGCACCTTCATCAGTTTTTATAAATTGATCTAAAAATTTTTGACCCTTTCCAGCAGTTGCTTCTATAACCTTACCTTCTGAAAATTTCAGTTTGAAATCCTCAATACGAGATCCACCATAAGATAGTGGTTTAGTGGCTGTTACAACTCCTTCTGTTTTATCTTTATGAGGTAATGTAAAAATTTCCTCAGTAGGGAGATTTGCAGTAAATTCAATCCCATTTTGACTTACTTCACTTCCACCAATCCAAATATGTTTCCTTGGTAGTCCAATTACTAAATCTGTTCCAGGACCTTTTAGTTTTAAGATTGAATATTGCTTATTGTTCAAAAATTTCATCCTTGCATGGAGTTGGTTATTATGATCCTTCCAAGCTGAAATTGGGTCTTTCTGATTCACCCGACAGATATCAAAGATTGTATCCCATAATTTGGCTTTTCGTTTATCAGGGGCAAGATTGGGGAAGATTTTATCAGTCCAACCATCAACAGGAGCAGCAATCACTGCCCAATTCGTAGCATTTTTACTGATTAGTTTGTTAACATGTTTGCTGTGTTTTAAAATAGTTCTTCTGTTAATATCCATAAGTTCAGGATCTTGTTCAATGAATAAATCAGGGTTAGAAGCTAAAATTCCTAAGATTGCATCGCCTTTTTCTACAAACTCTAGCGCTGCACTAGTTCTCCATATTGGGTGTTCTTCAAAAGAATCTCGGGGAGCATGCTGGAATCTAATCAAATGTATCTGGGGATGATCCCATAGTACTTCAACAAATCTAGCCCCCAATTGATAAGCCTTCTTCACAATTATCTCGACAAATGTGGCTAATTCAAGAGGAAATGAAGCAAATGTAGCCTGTATAACCATAAGACGTTGTCCTTTTTGTAGATTAACGCCTACTTTTAATATTACTTCAGCATACTTTTCTAAATTCTGTTCAAATTCTGATGGCATTGGATTTTCCTTGAAATTTTTAATTTTGATCAATACTATTAGATTATATTTATTATATTAATGTTTTATATAATTGGAGTTTTTTTAAAAGATATCCATAGAAAGGAGAATTTTGCAGATCCAATTTTAAAACTATTGTTTTTAGTCAATATTTTTATCTATTTTTTCATTAGATTAATTTATGTCAAAAACAGAAATCGTTAAATTTGACGATTATGAAGAAGGTACTTCCGCCTCTTGTAGTAAAACTATTACTGAAGCGGATGTAACCCTATTTGCAGGGATCAGCGGAGACTTTAATCCTCTTCACGTGAATGAGGAGTTTGCAAAAACCCAAATGTTTGGGACCCGGGTAGTTCATGGCGCTTTTAGTTCAGCATTAATTTCAGCAGTACTTGGTGTTCATTTATTTGGTCCCGGAGCTCTTTATGCTTCTCAAAAAGTAGTATTTAAAAAACCAGTTTTTATTGGAGATACATTAACTGCAGTAGCAACTGTAACAAAGAAATATACAAAAGAAGGTAAAAGTGGAGTATTACAATTTCTTGATGTAGAAACTAAAGTGCTGAACCAGAAAAATGAAGTTGTTACAGATGGAGAAGCTCAAGTTTTAGTTATGTAATTATTTTTTTTCTTTTTTTTCTCAAATTTAGACAATAAATTTTTTCTTTCATTTATTTTTTAAATAATAGATAATTATATCAAACTCATGAAAAAAAAATATTTAAGCGAAATTCTAGATCACCCTCTCCTAGGAAAATTACTTCCTGTTGATTTTAGCCCTCTAAAAACGTGTTCCTTTAATTGTTATTATTGTAGTTTGGGAAAAACTACTAAAATGAGCATGGAACGAGAAGAATTTTATCCGGTTCAAGATGTTTTTCAGGAAGTTGATTCATATATGCAAAAAAATGATCATCCTGATACAATCTTCCTTACAGGAAGCGGTGAACCTGCATTATATTCGAAATTTGGAGAATTAGCACGAAAAATCAAAAAGAAATATCCTTCGATTACGATAACAGCATATTCAAATGCATCTTTGTTAACTGATCCTGAAGTAAGAAAAGATTTTTGTGAATGTGATATTATGCAATTCAATTTAAATGCTGTTAAAGCTGAAGAATTCCGAAAATTAAATAGACATCATGGTAATGTAAAATTTGAAAATGTTCTTGATGGGTTAAAGAAATTTAGAACTGAGTTTAATAAACCTATCTGGGTTCATTCTATATTTGGAGATAACTTTAATATTTCTGAGGAGAATATTATCGGATTACGAAATTTTATCTCAGAACTTAAACCAGACAAATATATAATTCGGAAGTTTGAAATAGAAGATGATGTGAAACCATTAACAGACGAAACTATCAATTTCATTAAATCTCAAATGGATTCTTTAGATTGTGAATGTAGATACATGGGATTTAATTAATGAGAATTATTGACTCATTTTTTAGAATTTGATTAATTATAAATTCAAGCTTGCGAGAAAAACAAAACTGTTGGAATTAAGAACACCAAAATAATACTGTTGGCACTAACTGCCCTTTAAGTGATAATTTCTCGTTTTTTGGTAAATTCACTAAATTAGTTGCCATTTCATTAATCGATTGTTCAGCGGAACCGAGGTCAAATAACTTCCTGTATTTAGGATCATCTGGATTTGATAAGATTGATTTTTCCCACCGCAAGCCTAAAGCGTTGGCTTGGAGTTGTAATCCTGCCAGTGCCATTCCTGCTTCAATTTCGCCCCAGTATTTTGGATCCATGAAGGTTTTTCCAATCTTGCTATGCATGAATCCTGAACATGGTTTTTTTCTATCTACACATAGTAGAATTATATAGTTTAAGTAATTGATTTCAAATTCCTTTTCTATTTCGCTTTTGGGATTGTTAGATGTATATTTTTGTAATAAATGATCGTAGTTTACCTTATCATCAATACGAATCCACCTATTTAATGCAGAAAATCCTATGGGATTGTAAAAGTAAGCTCCTTTTGATAGATCGGCTAGATCATCGACGATAACTATTGGATAAACGGCATAACCTGCACAACCTGATGCGTGAACGCGACCATAACCATTTTTTTCTAACGCATCTCGGTTTCCGTGAGTCGTATGATCGTTTTCTCCTTGGCACGCCCAGAGTAATTGGGAAAGCTCATGTAATGATATAAGATTTGGTTTTTTTTTTTCAACTTGATCAAAAATTGCAACATCTAATGGAACGCCTTTGTATTGATTTTCGTAAATTGCTCGATCTTTATAGCATTCTGGAGTATTCAGGAGATGGATTCCTTCTTCCAGCTCTTTCTGAAGAGGTTCTGACGAGTCCTCTACTAGAGCATCACGATCTCGTCCTCGTACTGCTACCGAATAGAGAAGAATATGATTTTGATCTATGTTTTTATTAATGAGTTTATTATATTTTTTTGGAGCTCTTGCACGTTGTGATACTCCAAGCCCCATACTTTCCACTTTCAATGAGAGATATTGCCAAATAAGCCCTACACGAACTAAATCGTCTAACTTGAGTGATTCTTTCCAAATTAATTCTGGATAGAGCTCCATTGAATATTGAGTTTTTTCTTTATCTGTAATTAACGTTAACTCTTTATCTTTATACCAATATAAACCACCCGAATAGTCCTCTCCATCAGGTAGCAGTACAAATAAAGACTTTGAGGGTGCCACTTGGATAGTCGATTTGCAAATATCTAAGATTTCCGTTAACGATAAAGTTCTACCCTCCCCTGAGCAGTCTTTACGACTTGCTAAACATTCTTGTAAACTCATTTCTGTATCAATTTTTTTATTCATTTAACTGTAAGTAGACATTTATTTCAAATTAAATTTCTGGTAAGTGATTTCCAGAGAAAATTCCCATAAATATGGGAAAAGGCAAAATTTTTTATATAATTTAGATGTTTAAAATAAGATTAAAATATTTTTGAAATCGTTCTGAGTCATTAAAAGAGAGAAATTATTTATTTAAATGAACTAATGTATGAGAGGAGAATAATTGTATGACATGGCTTAATATTGGTGAAATAATTAATGTTAATGCGAATAAATATCCAGTCAAACTTGCCTTAAAAGATGCAAGACGGCAATTAACATTTAAACAGTTAAATGAAAGAACTAATAAACTTGCCAATGGAATTCTAAAATGTGGTATAAAAAAAGGGGATAAATTGGCTGTTTTATCTAATAATTGCATTGAATTTATGGAAATTTATATTGCTGCTGCTAAAGGAGGATTTATTGTTGTACCATTAAATTTTCGCTTACACCCAGATGAAATTTCATTTGTAATTAATAATTCAGATGCAAAATGGTTATTTGTAGAATCTCGATTCTATGAAGCAACTGAAAAAATATGGCAAAGAGCTAAAGAATTAGGTTTTGAAGATGTAGAACGTGTATTAATAGCCGATCAGCCGGCAGAGGATTGGAAATATTTTGAAGACATTGTAGAAATAGGAGAAAATATTTACCCCTCTGTAAAGGTTAACCCAGAAGATACATGGGTTATTCTCTATACATCTGGGACCACAGGAAAACCAAAAGGTGTTATTCGTTCACATCGTTCTTATATTGCCTTTTTCTTAATTAATGAAGCAGAATTCTCATTTACGCCTCAAGATTATGGAATGATTCTGATGCCATTGTCTCATGTAAATTCCACATTCTATTCATTTGTCTTTACTTACTTAGGAGCCCCAGTCTATATCAATATTGAGTATAAATTTGATCCCGAAGAAGTTTTAAAGATAATTGACCGAGAGAAAATCACGTTTACTTCAATGATCCCTACTCATTATAATCTTATATTAAGCCTCCCGGAGGAAGTTAAACAAAAGTATGATCTCAGCTGTGTAACGGCATTATTAACTTCTTCGGCTCCTGCAACTAAACAAATGAAATTAGATGTAATGAATCTTTTTAATAAGACCAAACTTTTTGAAGCTTACGGTTCAACAGAAGCAGGACTTGTAACACTCCTCAGACCTGAAGACCAAATGAATAAGTTAGGCTCGATTGGAAAAGAATGCATCGGAACAGATTGTATAAAGATCTTAGATGAAGAAGGGAATCCAGTACCTGCAGGAGAAATAGGTGAATTGTATTCCCGTGGGCCACAAATGTTTGATGAATATTATAAGTTACCAGAAAAGACTAAGGTGTCTTTTAAAGGAGAATTTTTTAGTGCTGGTGATATGGGTAAAAAAGATGAAGATGGTTTTTATACACTTGTAGATAGAAAATCTAATATGATAATATCTGGCGGAGAACATGTTTATCCTTCTGAAGTTGAAAAAGTTGTTGTATCCCACCCATCAGTTGTAGAATGTGCTGTAATTGGATTACAAGATTACAAATGGGGCGAAAGTGTGACAGCAGTTTGCATTTTAAATAAAAAAGTATCTTCTGATGAATTTAATAAAGAAATACGTCAATACTGTGAAGATAAATTAGCAAGATTCAAGATTCCAAAACAATTTTTATTCATAAATTCCGAAGAGATGCCTCGAACAGGTTCTGGAAAAGTAGTACACCGAAGATTGCGAGAACGATTTAATAAACAAATTAATAATAAATAAGTAATTATCAAAATAACAATTAAGAAATAAATTAGGTTATAAAAAAAATGTCTTTTAAAAAAGCTTATATACCTTATGGTCGATATTGGAGTACTCCTTTCTCAAGGTGGCAAATGAGTTTTCAAAATCTCCATGCTATTAAATTTGCAGCAGAAATTACCACCATGTTTTTAGAGGAAAGCAAAATTTCTCCTAAAGAATTTGATGAGCTCATATTTGGTTTAACAATTCCCCAACTCAACTGTTTCTATGGAGGACCATGGTTAGCTAGCATGATTGGAGCTGAACAAACTACAGGACCAATTATTAGTCAAGCATGTGCTACTGGAACTAACTCAGTTTCGCTTGCAGCACAAAATATAGAAACTGGAATAAATAAAAATGTCCTTGTAGTATGTGCGGACCGATGCTCTAACGGTCCTCACCTAGCTTATCCAAATCCCCAAGCACCTGGAAGCACATTAGATTCAGAGAACTGGGTGTGGGATAATTTTGGATACGATCCATATGCTAAAAACACGATGTTAGAAACAGGTGAAAATGTAGCTAAAGAAGTAGGAATAACTAAAGAGGAGCAAGATGAAGTTACAATATTACGCTATAAACAGTATCAAGATTCTTTAAAGAATGATCGTGCATTCCAAAAAAAATATATGATTGGACCTATCGAGGTAAAAGATCGCTCTGGCCGGAAAGTTTTAGCTACAGTAGAAGGAGATGAGGGAATATATCCAACTACAAAGGAAGGCCTCTCTAAACTTAGACCTGTGCTTCCAGATGGGACAATAACCTATGGAACTCAAACACATCCAGCTGACGGCAATTCTGGTATTATTGTAACTACACAAGAGAACGCTGAAAAGTTACGAAAAAGGCAAGATGTGGAAGTGAAATTAGTATCTTACGGTGACCATAAAACGAAGAAGGGTTATATGGCTATGGCTATTGTTCCCGCTGCAAAAAAAGCTTTAGAAAATGCAGGGATTTCTATAAAAGATGTAACGGTTATTAAAACACACAACCCTTTTGCTGTAAATGATGTATTTTTTAGTAGGGAGATGGATGTTAATTTGAACGATATGAATAATTACGGGAGTTCACTTATATTTGGTCATCCCCAAGCGCCTACGATGTTGAGGATAGTAATTGAATTGATCGAAGAACTCGTGGAGAAGGGAGGAGGATTCGGATTAGCCGATGGTTGTGCCGCTGGTGATACTGGGGCAGCTTTGGTATTAGAAGTGAAAGTAGATTAAATTTAGGAAGGAAAAATTTACCCATTCTGTTGGGGGGTATTAATTGATCAGAAAAGAAATAGCAGCAGCAAAACAATTAAGGCAAGTAATGAAAGATTATTATTATGAATTAGATGATGCTTCTAATAGTATTAATAAGAAAGTTGCATGGTGCTCTAGTGTTGGTCCTGCTGAAATCTTAAGGAGTCTCGATTTTAAAGTTTTTTTTCCTGAAAACCATAGTGCAATGTTAGGATCTTCAAGAATGGCTACTGATTTAATTCCGTTTGCTAATGCTATTGGATATTCACCTGAAATCTGTTCTTACCTCACTGCTGACATAGGAGCATATTTGAAAAATATAACTCCCCTAACAAGAGCATACCCTGATATTGAAAGCGTTCCAAAACCTGATGTTCTGGTTTTTAACACAAATCAATGTAGAGAGGTTCAAGATTGGTTTGGTTGGTACGCAAATGAATTTAATGTTCCATTAGTTGGTATCTCTACCCCTAGAACAGTAGGTGAAGTTACAAACGATCATATTAATTTTATTGCACAACAAATGGAAGACCTTATTGAGTCGTTAGGAAAGATTTCTGCTATTACATTTGATATAAAAAAACTTAAAGAAATTTTATCAATTTCTCGTGAATGCTCTGAACTTTGGAAAAAAGTTTTAGAAACAGCAGCAAACGAACCTTCACCTATAACATTCTTTGATGGAACCATTCATATGGGGCCTGCTGTAGTTTTGAGAGGGACTCAACAAGCTGTAGATTACTATAAGGTTCTTTTAGCAGAATTAAAGGAAAGAGTAAAAAATCATAAAGCTGCAGTAGAAAATGAACGTTATCGGCTTTATTGGGAAGGGATGCCAATCTGGGGACGACTTAGGCACTATTCTGAGTTATTTTCCAGTCTTAACGTATGTGTAGTTGCCTCAACTTACTGTAATAGTTGGATTTTTACAGATTTTGATGAAAAAGAGCCTTTTAAAAGTATGGCAAAAGCATATATAGAACTATTTATTGTGCGTTCAGATGAATTTAAAGAAAAATATCTAAAAAAAATGATAGAATTCTTTAAAATAGATGGTATTATTTTTCATGATGCTAAAACTTGCCCTCATAATACTAACTCTCGTTATGGAATGCCCCAAAGACTTGAAAAAGATATTGGAATCCCAAACTTAATTATTAATGGAGATTTAAACGATTTAAGATGCCTTTCTGATGATCAATCGAGAACTAGTATCGAAGCCTTTATTGAACAACTGGAAGAAAGCTAAAAGAAATTCAGTTTGAGAAAAAAATAAAACATTTTTAAATAATCATTGATAAGAAAATTTGAAAGAAAGAGCGAGAAAAAAATGGTAGATAAGATAAAAGCTATTGATATAAAGAATTATATTGGGAAAGAATTTAGTACAAAATGGTATCAAGTTACCCAAGAAGCGATAAATAAATTTGCAGATCTTACACAAGATCACCAGTTTATCCATATCAATCCTGAAAGAGCAAAAAAATCACTTTATGGGGAAACGGTCGCTCACGGTTTTTTTGTTTTATCTATGCTTGGTTTCTTTACATTACAAGATGGAGAAAGAGAATCAATGCAATTTTATGTAACAGATGCCAAATCAATAGTTAATTATGGATTCGATAAAATAAGGTTTATCTCTGCTGTTCCAGTTGGTTCTTATATTCGAGATGTTACTCACATTTCAAAAGTTGAATTAGTCAAAAGAGGAATGAAATTTACTTCACATCATGTAATTGAAATTAAAGGTCAAGATAAGCCCGCAGTTGTTGCAGATTGGATAAATTTACTTATATTATAAAGAAAATTCAGTTAGACATTATATTCTTTAGTGAATTTTCTATTTTTGATATTTCTTCTGAGCCTGGGTTTAAAATATATGCTTTCTCTTTATTTTCTTCTTGAATTACTATCAAACCAGACATTTTAACTCTATTTTTAATATGGCTTTTCTTATTTTTTATAGCTTCATTCAATATAGAGGTTAACTGATTGTATTGTTGTTTACTTAATTCTTTTTTTGTATAATGTCCTCCATTGTAAACTCCACTTGAACTATGTAATGGTTTCACTGGCATATATTCAATGACTTTATTTTTAATAATATATTGATTACCATTTCCATCAAGATAGTTATAAATTTTTGGAGAAGATATCGGAACCATTTTATTTATCTCATTTAAATTTAAAAAAAGAACTATCCCCCAACTAGAGGAGGTGAAATAACAATTTCATCTCCATCCTTCAATTTTGTGTTTAATTCATCTAAAAACAAATAATTTCTTCCATTTACTAAAATAACTACATGAGTCTCTAAATTTCCGTGTGAATCTATAAAACTTTTTCTAATTTTCTTTCCATGCTCACTCATGAACTGATTGATGACATCACCTAGTATTTCCACATTCGAATAATCGATCTGTGTTAATCCAACATCAGTTGAAAATATTGTCATCAATTTTAATGTGACATTTGCCATTAAATCTTTAATATTATGATTTTGTTAAAAATTTTATCCATTAGAATTATAAAGGTTAATAGCAAGGTTAAAAACATTTTATTCTATTCTAAAATCAATAGATATATTACTTAATAGATAAACACCTTTTAAAATCATCTGACGTGAATGAATTCTAAAGATAAAATTACTGAACAATTGAAACGGATTGTAAATGAAAATCAAGTTTTAACAGATTTAGAAGACCGTTATGTATATTCTTTTGAAAAAATCTTTACTGATATAATTGATTTAAAACCAGAAATTATTGTTAGAGTTTCTTCTCTGAATGAGGAAAACGAAATAAAAAGATTTATCGAAAAAGAGAACGCTATTTTGATTGAAAGGGGTAAAACTTATTCACAAATAAAGGGTAATTCCTCTAAAAACTTAGTTTTATTAGATAATGTGGAGATTCCTACACTTAAAAATTGTATCGATGAGATAGGAAAAAAGGATAGAAATATTACAAAATTTGATAAATTAGATTTAAAAGGGTATGGAACTTACAGAAATCTTGCTTTTGCAGTGCAAAACTTATTTTTAGGAAAAACTCTAACTAAGTGCCAGCAGTGCACTACGTGTAGTGGTTATTGTACAGTTAGCCCTTCTTTTAATGGAGTTGAAACATGGTCTTCGAAAGGAAGAATTCTTATTACCCGAGGAATTATGAAAGGTGATTTAAGTTTTTCAAACAAGATTGTTGAGATATTGTATAGTTGTACAAAATGTGGACTTTGTTATGCTCAATGTTTTCAAGATTTAGAGTTTCATGAAGCTATAATTTATATGAGACATCTTATTGCTGAAAAGAATTTGGCACCACAGACTTTTCACACAGCAGCTAGTAATATTTTTGAATATGGAGACCCTTCTGGAATACCTATTAATCGACGTCTTTCCAGAGTAAAAAATGTTTCTAATTTGAATTTACCTGAAAAAGCAAATACTCTCTGCTGGTTAGGGTGTACTGTAGCAACACGAACTCCAAAAACAGCTGAATCTTTTATAAAAATTTTAAACCGAAGTAAAACTGAATTTACAATGTTAGGGAATAAAGAAGGATGTTGTGGTTATGTATTAATATCATCTGGATTATGGGAAGAAGCTAAAAAAGTTGCAACCGATACTATTAAACGAATTGAAGAAACCAAGGCTCAATCTTTAGTAACCCCTTGTTCTGGTTGCTACTATACGTTCAAAAGGCTTTATCCTGAAATCCTTGATATTAATATGCCTTGTGAAATCCTCCATACTTCTCAATTTCTTGAAAAAAAGATTAAAAATAAAGAAGTAAACCTAAATCCTTTAGATTTAACTGTAACTTATCATGACCCCTGTTCACTTGGAAGACATAGTAACGTCTATGATCCACCTCGTAATGTATTAAAAGCAATACCTAATCTTAATCTTGTTGAGATGCCATTGAATAGAAATTGTGCTCGATGTTGCGGAGGCGGAGGGGGACTTTGGACATTTAACAATGAAGTAAGTTTAGAATCAACTCAAACAAGGTTAAATGAGGATTTAATCCCTATAAATGTTAATATTTTAACGACAGCATGCCCGCAGTGCCAATTAAGTTTCCGCTTTGCTTCTCGTACGAAAAATTTTGCTGATAGATCATTAAAAATCTACGATATTACAGAATTGTTTGAATTAGCAATGCCATTTGAATAATTTAACCTTATTTTGCCAATCCTCTAACTTTAGGTTGACCTGGCCATGGCCAAGAAATTCTATACTTAATATTACAGTAAGGACAAGTAGCTTCCTTTGCTTTAGGTTGAACTGGAAAGCGTTCAAGACAATTCATACATCTACATTTTGTCTCTTTACTCATAGTGAATCACTTTTTAATACGGAATCTTAAGTTAGTTTAATTATTCTTTAGGATTTATTAAAGGTTATTAAATAATCTTTATTGTTAAATTATTGCTTTATGGTCTCTATTATAATATTTTAAAGTAATTTACTACTTATTAGTTTACGTTGAAATATTTAAATCTAATGGATAATTTAAATAAAAAGTAAATTTTTTTAAGTTTTCAAGTGAATACTAGTATTAAGATTGCTTCTGAGTTTAATTCTGTAGCTTATGTGGGTACATTTTCCCATCGCACTAAAAAGCGTAGAGATTTGCGTTTAAACAAAATCAAACTGTAGGGGTGGAAAGTTATAGTTTGGAATAAGGAAATAGTTTATATTGATTTATCTACTGGAGAAATAACAAAAAAACAGATTCCAAAATCTATTAGAGAGCAATTTTTAGGTGGAAGAGGGATAAATATGTATCTTCTATACAATCACCTCTTACCTGGAATTGACCCTTTAAGCCCTGAAAATATCTTGCTTATAGGTGCGGGTTTATTAACTGGAATCCCCGCAATGGGTAGTGGAAGATGTGATATCGCTGCAAAATCACCTATAACTGGTGCACTTGGTGATTCAAATATTGGAGGGTTCTTTGCACCAGAAATGAGAATGGCGGGATTTGATCATTTAATCATAAAAGGAAAAGCTGAGAAACCTAGTTATATTTGGATACATGATGGAGAAATAGAAATTTTAGATGCTAGTCATCTATGGGGAAAGGATACATTTGAAACACAAACCATAATCCGTTCAGACCATGGAGATGAAGAAATCAAATCGTTAGTAATAGGAAAAGCTGGAGAAAATCTTGTACGTTTTGCTAATATAAGGACTGGAATGAAAAATTCTGCTGGACGCACTGGTATGGGCTGTGTTATGGGTTCAAAGAATTTAAAGGCTATAGCAGCTCGTGGAACTTTAGATATTCAATTTTCTTATCCAGAGGAATTGTTGGTTTATTGTAAAGAAATGATCGACATGGTTATGAAAAATCGCTATTCAAGAGCAGCATCAAAGTGGGGTACGCTTATAATCTATAGTACTACAAATACTACAGGATTAATTCGGACAAGAAACTTTCAATTAAACCAGCTAGAGCAGGGTTGGGATATTGAACCTGAAGAAATGGATAAATATACTATCGGAATGTCGGGTTGTTATGGTTGCCCTGTTAGCTGTCGACATCGTTATACATTAAAAGAGGGTGCTTTTGCTCCAATTTTTGCTGAAGGTCCAGAATATACTTCGCTTGGAGCATTTGGTACTATGGTTGATTGCAAAAAAATGGAAACAATTCTTGTAGCGAACCATCTGGTTAACAAATTAGGTATGGATACTCTAGAAGCTGGAGGACTTATTGCTTGGGCAATGGAGCTCTATGAGAAGGGTATTATTGATGAAAAACTGACAGATGGATTAAAACTCGAATGGGGTAATGAAGAAGTTCTTTTTGATCTTATTGAAAAAATAGCTGATAGGAAAGGTTTTGGAAATGTATTAGCTGATGGTTTTAATTCAGCGATAGAAAAGATAGGAAAAGAGTCTAAATATTATGCTATTGAAGTAAAAGGCATGGGTAATTTACATTCAGACGAACGTCCTACACCTAGTTTAGCCTTGGGTATCACTACTTCAACAAGGGGTGCTGATCATTTGAGAGGTCGGCCAGCAATAGATCTTTATGGATTACCGGAGGATTTTTTAGAGGAAATTTATGGGGGAAAAATGTCTTCTGATTATAGATCTTATGAAGGAAAGAGTCGTATGGTCTGGTGGCAAGAACTTTTATACGCAGTTACAGATTCCATTGGTACATGTAAATTTCAAACTGTATTTTTAGCGGTTCACGCTCCAAAGTGGGATGAATTCTCAAAACTCATCTATTTAGCTACTGGTATGCGGTACTCAAGCTCTCAACTTATGGAAATTGGTGAAAGAATTTACACCATTGAAAGATTGTTTAATAATAGGGAAGGTTTTTCACGAAAAGATGATATTCTCCCTGAACGTTATTTTGAGGAAGCTACTCCTATAGGACTTCCAAGAGTGAAGGGAATAAAAATTGACAGAGAAAAGTTTAAAAAATTATTGGATGACTATTATAAACTTCATGGATGGGATAATAATGGAGTTCCAACTGAAAACTCTCTTCAGAAACTTGGAATAGAAAGCGAACCGACTCATTTAATTTAGAATCGAGGTATACAAGATGCAAAAAATTCTATTTGTTGATGCGGAAAAATGTACAGGATGCAGACTCTGTGAGAATGTATGTTCTCTCTCTCATGAAAAAGTCAGTAATCCCTCTCGAGCAAGACTTCATATTGTAAAATGGGAAAATGAGGGTTTATACGTACCAATGATTTGTCAACAATGTGAAACACCTATTTGTGAGACTGTTTGTCCTATGGCTGCTGTAAGCAGAGATGAGAAGACTGGTGCTATGCTTATCGATGAGGAATTATGTGTAGGCTGTAAACTATGTGTAATGTTCTGTCCACTTGGTGGAGTAGGAATAGACAAGAACAGAAAAATCTTAAAGTGCGACTTATGTGATGGTGATCCCTTATGTGTGAAGTTTTGTATTCCTGGTGCTCTTCAATTTATGGATGCAAATACTATCAATATAAAAAAGAGAAGAATAGCAGCAGAAAAACTATCAGAATTGATGAAAAGATTGCTAGATATAACTTTATGAAAGAATATTATGATTATAATAAAGAGGATTAAATATGGTTAAAATTGGTATAATTGGTATTGGTCCAACTGGGGGGATATTAGCAGCTTACCTTGCTAAAGCAGGACATAATGTGGTTCTTGTTGATATTAATAAGAGTCACATGAATAAAATAAAAAAGAAAGGATTAACTTTGACAAACCTTGACACTTTCAATGTAAAATTCCCAAAAGAAAATATATGTTATTCGATAGATGAGTTGGAAAATAAAGAAGTAGATACTTTATTTATTGCTGTGAAAGCATCTCATCTTGAAGAATTATTACCACAAATAAAAAATATTATGAAACCTGGAACCACTTTAATTAGCTTACAGAATGGTTTTGACACTGAGGAACTCATTGCAGAATTTGTAGGGGAAGAGAATTCTATACGTATTGTAGTTAACTATGCCGGAAATTTTATAGAAGATGGAGTAATACGAATGTCTTTCTTTAATCCTCCAAATTATTTAGGTGTATTAACAACTAAAGCTGAAGAAAAAGCCAAAAAATTAGCAGATATCATCAATTCATCAGGTTTAGAAACTGTTTTTACTAAAGATATCAAAAAATATGAATGGACAAAATGTATACTTAACACAATAAGCCCTGTCTGCGTTACCACTCATACAACCATGAAACAAACAATGGGATTAGAGGAAACGAGGAAAATATGTAAAGAAATACTACGTGAAGGAATAGAAGTTGCGCGAGCACGTGGTCTTGACTTCGAGCCTAATTTTTTAGATAAATGTATGAGTTACTTGGATAAAGCAGGACATCATAGAGTTTCAATGGAAGCGGACGTAAATGCAGGAAATCCTTCAGAAATAGGATTTCTTAATGGAAAAATAGTAGAATATGGGAAGATCGAAGGTATAGAAACTCCATACAATAAAATATTTGTTTCCTTAATTAAGGGGTGCGAATTACCTCCTGTAAATCGTGACTAAATCATAATTCGTATACTATGAAATTATGAGTAATGAAATCTTTTTTGTGGGTATTGACGTAGGAACATCATATGTAAAATCAGTAATTATCGATAATAACAAAGAAATTTTAAGCTCATTTGTTAAACGAACTGGTACTTCTATTGAGAATTCAAGTAAAATTGCTCTTGAAGAAGTTATTTCTAGGGCATCATTGCCTAGAGCTGCTATAAAACATATTACTGCGACGGGTTATGGAAAAAATAAAGTTTCTTTTGCTGATACTAATAAAACTGAAATAAGCTGTCATGCAAAAGGGGCTTATCATTATTTTCCTAAGAAAATCACAGTTATCGATATTGGAGGGCAAGATACTAAGGTTATTAAGCTTGATGAGAAAGGTAAAATAGTAAGATTCAAAATGAATCGAAAGTGTGCAGCAGGAACGGGAGCATTCATTGAAGAGATTGCTTATCAACTGGACCTTCCGCTAAAAGATTTAAACAATTTAGCAGTAAAATCTACATCAAATGCACCCCTTGCAAGTTTTTGTACTGTTTTTGCTAAAACAGAAATTCTCACTCGTATCAAAGAAGGGGAAAAGGTAGAGGATATGATAAAAAGTGCTTTTGACTCGGTAATAAGGAGAATAATTGAGATGACCGAACTAGAGGGTACAGTTATCCTTACTGGTGGATTAATAGCTCATAATAGCATCATTGGAGAAATTCTAAAAAATGAAATAAGAACAGATATTTTAATTCCACCACACCCTCAATTAACGGGAGCAATAGGAGCAGCTCTGTTTGCCTTAGAAAATTATGATATAAAGACTAATTAATAAATTATAAAAAAAAAATAAATAGTTTTATAAATTTTTTGGAAATACTAGCTTATTACTTTCCCTAATTCTTTTCTAGCTTTTTTGGTCTCTTCATTTGTTATAAAGAATCCAATAAAATAGGCGATTAAAACAAAACAGAACAGAATTATTGCTGATAAATAAAACCATCGACCCAAATGCCCCATAACATCCATAATTATCCATTTCATTAACCATGTAGCTGTACCACCACCAGTAACAAATATTATATCAAATAATGCATTGATAAACGAATCCCTCCTATTTTCATATTTTAAGCCCAATTTCCATAAAATCGTATTTTCTATTAATTCCCAGCCAACAGCTACAATTAACACAAAGATAAGGATATAATACCATGGCATTGTTGCTGGACCGATAAAAAGTTCCCATATCGTTATTAGTAATGAAAAAATAGAAAAAGTAGCGATTCCAAAGGCAATATGACCCCAACTGTAATAATCCCAAGGGGAACGACCCACATAATCCTCAAGAAGTCCAACAAAAGGAACATAATGTTTGTTTCCAGATTCTTCACTTGACATTTTAATTCTCGCTTTATTATTTTAATAATTTTCAAACAGATTTCTTAATAATACAACGATACAACTATTTTATAAATTTAAGTGATATTAATCCTACATCATTTTTTTTGGAATTTTCTTAAAGGAATTAGAAATCAAATTTAAATAGGTGAATTAACCTTTGTAAGTTATAGATCATTTTAATGATCTTTTTTAAAAAAAAATTGATATCTAATGAAAAAATATGAAAACTATATATAAAAATAGAAAAACATATACTTGCTTAGCAATCACACTTTTTCTATTCTTTAACATCTTAAGCTTAAGTCCCGGAATTGCTATTCATATGCAAGGAGACGGAGCGACATTTCATCTTGATGAAGAAGATCCTTTAGAATATGGTGTATACCATTCTTCACCTAATACGGTAAATACATTTTCAATAGATGGATCAAATCAAGGTGTATTCACAATAATGGATTGGTTGGGTGACTTTGATCTAATGACTGATCAAGAAATTGTTGATTATCCTGGAGAAGATATTTCAGCAGCATATCCAATTTATTTTGATAACTATTTTACAAGTAGTATTACAAATAATGACTATATAAATCCTTGGGGGAGTGTTAATTGGCTCAACATTTCAGCCTATAATGCTGAAAATGAGACTTTGTCTCCTTATACATTAAATAGTGTTTTTAATTACTATGTTCTGATTGAAGGAGGTGAATTAACTGCACCATTAAATCATTCCATTCCAATGCAAATTGATATTATCATTGAAGGCACAGGTCCTAAAGTTTTAAAGGCTGATTGGTTAACTGTTGATCCCGCTAACCTTTTTGCTATGTATTATTTAGTATCTCCTTCAGGAAAGATGGTAACAATTGATCCACAAACTGCTAAATCCTATGCAGTGGACCCCCCTGTAGAGGTTTTTGATTATTTAACATTTGGTGCTCATGAAACAGGCACCTATCGCCTATTGGTTTATGCTTGGCATAACCTTGGAAATCCAGCATATTTAACTTTAGAATTTTTGAAATCATCTATTTCTTCTTTACCGTTGGAGACATTAAAATTTGTAGGAAATGCAGAGGATATTTTAGCGATAGAAGAGAAAGAATATTCCACATGGCAATCAAATTGGTTTAAAATTAATGGTGAAAAAGGAGACTTTTTTAGACTAGAATTAAACAAAGATTATGTAACAGAAGTTATGGGTAATCCTCTTGAACCAGTAATTAGTCTTTGGTATCCACATGAAAATGGTTACTATTTTTCTTCACTTACTCCTAATCCTGAAGGAATTCATGATCTTTACTTTCTTACTAGCGGTAATGCTTATGTATCAATAATAGATGCTGATTACGGTAATTGGTATAGGTATTCATTATTTGCAAAAAAGTATGAACCTATAGACTACAATATTGGGGATAACAAAACTTCAATAAGAATTTCACGAGATCAACGAAAAGTAATTAAATTTTCAGTTGAAGAAGATTCATTTGTACGATTTAATTTTACCTCAATACTACCTGGCGATCCTTACTTTTCAGGTTATAATTTTATATACGAAGATTCAAAATCCTTAACTTCTGTTAATATAAACTCGTATCTAGAAGATAAAGAAGTTGATAATGAATGGTTCTATTATTATTATATGCCAGCGGGAACATATAAAGCTTTGATACAAAATTCTGATGAAACTAAAGAAGGAGTTTTTGAAATTAGTTCAAAATTCGTTAATTGGATTAATGATACTATTCCAATTAATTCTTTAACCTATCCAGATACAGATCCTACCCAATTTTTAACTCTCGATTTCGAACCAGATGAATATTACAATAGTCTTAAACAAGGAATAGGAGTTGGAATAAATATCACAGAACCAGGTCAGTATAGGTTGAATGTAACTATATTAGCCTCAGATAATTTAGCAGCAATACCATTAATGGCTGATCCTGCAGCAGTTGTCGTTTACAATTATAGTGAGGACACATATCATGATTGGACACAAGAAGCTTTAGATCCAGCAGGATCTTTTCCTGCAATACAAGAAGATCATTTAGATTATCTTTATATAGCATATCCTCAGAAATGGCATGATATGGAATTTAATTTCTCAGTTTATAGCGCTGGAGCAACTGATATAGATGCCTACTTATGGGACGGTGTGGATTTCGCCAATGGCATAGCTATAAATGATAATACTAATGATTTTAGACAAAATGGATCTGTAATTATGAGTCTAACTGACCCAGAGTATAGTAATTGGATAAGAGGTGCTAACTTTGATTTACCACATCTCAATGAATCTAGATATTTTTGGGTAAGAATTACACCAGATACTGGAGATTTTACAACCATTCCATATATTCAAATAATAAAATTATCAAACATAACTTTGCAAGGAGATTTAAATTTTGCTCTTGTTAGAGATAGTGGATATGATTATGGTGATTTTTGGGTGCCAAGTGACCAACCGTCTGATATTACAGAACTTAAGATTAGTCAAGAATTAGAATTTACCGATGATTCAGATGAAATTCCTTTAATAGAATCAAGTGAACCTTATTTTATAGGAATCGAGGAAGGTTTCTACAAGTTATTAATTATTCCTGAGAGATGGGACTATTCTGGTCCGGTTACAATACGTTTTGCTGTTGAGGACTTTTGGTCTTACAGAACTACAACTACATACAATATTTCTGCCTTAAGTCCTTATCCTAACTTGCACAAATTTCAAATCAATAATTATACATCTACGGCCTACGGAAATAATACTGAGCCACACTATAATTATGAATTAATATTTGAATATAATGACACTGAAGCTTATGCTGGTTATGGTGATTATAGTTATTTCGCACTTGAGTGTTATGGCAAACCTTATCAATGGACTCAGTTAGTTGCTGCAATAGAAAATATTTCATATTATGAACTATGGATAATACAAGATCTTCAATGGCAAGGTAATTCAGGTCCTAATGATGAAATTCTGTCAATTTCTGGAGGTACTATATCTACCAATACTACTTTTGAATTTGGTGTGTTTGAAGATCATTTTATTTTACTATTTGGAGTAATGCCTGATATACCTAATGAAATAGTAAGATTTAAAATATCATTAAGTCAATATGATACATTTCAATTCTCAGTTAGTCCACCAATAGCATCATATAAACCTCCATTAGACGCTTCATTAATAATTATTCTAGCTATTGTTATACCTGCTGCAGTAGGAGGTGCAATTGTAGTCATATATATAGTAAAGAAGAAGAGAGGAGGGAAAATATAATGAAATCGAATAGAAACAAAAAAAAGATTGTGTCATTCTTAGTAGTTTCTTTCTTAGTTATACTCGGGGCTTTTAATTTACCTTTTGTTTATGCAATTCACATGGAAGGTGACGGGGCAACTTTTTATCCTGATGATGATCATCCTGTTCAATATGGTGTATTTATTCCGGAACCAAATATGTACTCTACAATGTACATTGATGCATCAAATCAAGGACGTTTTGCATTGATGGATTGGCAAGGAGATGAAGATGGTATTTATGAACTTGTAGATTTTCCTGGCGAAGACATTTCAGAGTTATACCCATGGTATTTTGATGATTACTATAAAGATACAACAACTAATAATGATTTTATCGATCCTTGGCTAATTGATTGGATAAATGTAACTACTTTGAATCCTCATGATATAACTCTTTCAAATTATAGTATTAACTCTGTTTTTAATTACTATGTTTTGATTGAGGGAGGTGACTTAACAGTCCCATTAAATCATTCTATTCCTATACAAATTGATGTCATGATTGAAAGTACTGGTCCTAAAATTCTAAAAACTGATTGGTTAACAGATGATCCTTCCAATATTATAAATGAGAATATAAGATTGATATCTCCCTCAGGAAAGATAGTTGACCCCGATGAAGAAATAGCCACATCACATGCAGTACAACCTCCCATAGATATATTTGATTATTTAACGTTTGTTGCACATGAAACAGGTGCATACCGTTTATTGGTTTATGCGGAACATAACGCGGGCAAACCAGCTTATTTAAACCTAGAGTTCCTAAGCTCATCTATTAATTCTTTACCTTTGGAGACGTTAAAATTTGGAGGAAATGCAGAGGATATTTTAATGATTGAAGAGAAACAATACTCTACTTGGCAATCAAATTGGTTCAGAATTAACGGTGAAAGAGGAGATATATTTAGATTACAGTTATATAAAGATTATGCTACCGAAATTAATGGTGTTCCAATTGAACCAATAATTAGTATTTGGAGTCCATGTGAAGATGGCTACATACTTGATTCATCTATAGCTGAAGGAATTCATGATATTTACTTTCCTACTAAAGGTAAAGCATATATATCAATGGTAGATGCTGATTATGGTAATTGGTATAGGTATTCATTATTCCTAAATAAATATGAATCTATAGATTACAATATTGGAGATAACAAAACAACAATTAGGCTTTCAAGAGATGAAGGTAAAATCCTTGATTTTTCGGTTCAAGAAGATTCTTTTATCAGATTTAACTTAACAGCTTGGGATGACCCATCAGGAATCCCTGAATTAAATTATCTAGGCACATCAAATGCTTTTATTTTTCAAGACTCGAAAAAGATTGGTTGCTATGATGAAATAAACCCTCTACACACTGAAACCGTAGATTCAACAGATTTTAATTATTATTATATGCCTGCGGGTAATTATAAAGGCATATTTAGAAATTCTGATGAAAC
>JABXKB010000445.1 GCA_013375485.1 Promethearchaeota archaeon
AACTTATATACAGATAATGATGAGTATGCATATGTTGCATCTAACTCATTTCCGTCTGAGATAAGGTCAGATTTTACGGATTTAAATAATAAAATTATTGAAAATTATCGTTTTGATGTATCCAAAACTATTAAATCTACTAGTATTAATAGTGAAATTAATCTTTCAGATTTTGATGCTGATAAACAACTATATTCCAGTATTACAGTAGAGTCATTACCTTTTATAACTGGTGATAGGATTCTTTATTATCCAGAATCTGAACCTTTAATTGGATTAAATGCTGGTTCTTATTATATTGAAAATTTAGGAAATCAAAAATTTAAATTATATAAATCATTATCTTTCATAGAGTCTGGCCTATGTGAAACTTTCTTTATACCTCCTTCCGGAGTTGGAAATGACAGATTCATTTTATTTTCTCAAAGTGATGAAGTTTTTGGAATACAAAAACTTTTAAGAAAAATTCCTTTAGAAAAGAACATTAAAAATGGTTCTGGACAAAACACTTTACCTGGAAAAACTGGAATTTTAATAAACGGTGTTGAAATTAATAATTACAAGTCTGAAGATATAATTTATTATGGCCCAATTCAAGATGCAAATATTCTCTCATCTGGTGAAAATTATGATGTGATAAATCCACCATTAATTGAAGTTTCTGCCGGATTAGGATCCACCGCAAAAATTAATCCTGTTATAAGTGGCAGTTTCGAAAAAGTATATGTAGACTCTCAAAATTATAATATTGACCAAATAGTTTCTGTTGATATTATTGGAGGAAATGGTTTAGGAGCATCAATTGAACCTGTATTAATTAAAAGATCCAGAGATGTTTCTTTTAATTCTAATGAACTTTCTCTTGGAGGTGGAGTTAATGTAGCAACAAATCAAATTTTGTTTTTTGAGGAACATAATTTTTCTAATGGGGAAGAAATTATTTACGACCCATTAAATAATTCTCCTATAAAAATATCTGCAGGATCCACTTTTATAGATCTTCCTAAAAATTCATCTTATTTTGCTCAAGTTGATAATAATAAATCCATAACATTATATAACTCACTTGAAGATCAGATATCAAAAGTAAATCCTGTGGGAATTTTTTCTGGTTCTTTTGGAGATCATAAATTTACTACATTATCATTAAAAAAACAAGTTGCGTTTGTAAAAGTAATTGAAGGTGGAAGTAATTATACTAATAGAAAGTTGATTGTAAAATCATCTGGAATATCTACTATTAATAATTCCATCAATTTTAAAAATCATGGATTTAATGATGGAGAGATAATAGAATATTCTTATGATGATATTCAAATAAGTGGGATTACAACCAATAATCAATATAAAGTACTGAAAATTGATGATAATTCTTTTAGATTATCAAATGCTGGAATCGGAGGAACTATTACCTCAAATTATGAAAGAAAAAAATATGAATTATTGGAAAGTTCTGGTACTGGTTATCAGTATTTTAAATATCCAGATATTTCAGTTTCAATTAAATATACACCTGTAGGAGTTGGAAGTACCACTCAAGAATATAAAGAATTAATTACAACACCAGTAGTTAGAGGCAGTGTTATAGATGCTTATCTTTATGAGTCTGGAACAGGTTACGGTTCAACTATATTAAACTTTAACAAGAAACCAATTATTTCCATAAAAAATGGTAATAATGCAGAAATAGTACCAAAAATTGTAAATGGAAAAATTGTAAATGCTTCTATTAATTTTTCAGATAATGAATATTTTTCAGTTCCAGATTTAATTGTTTCTGGTGATGGATCTGGAGCAGAGTTGAGAGCAATAATAGATGAAGGAAAAATAACAGACGTAAAAATTCTCAGCACGGGAATCGGATATTCTTCAACTAATACAATAATTAAAGTTATTTCTGCAGGAAATGGTTCAAT
>JABXKB010000220.1 GCA_013375485.1 Promethearchaeota archaeon
GTTTTAAAAAATCTGATGATGGATATTCTGGTTGGTATGCTCCTCTTGTTGAAGGGAATTGGAAGGTTACATTGAAACTAGATACTGATGAATTAAACCAATTTGTAAGTCTAGAAGTCAATGATTCAGAAAATGATATTAACATTAAAGAAGAACAAATAGTTTTTTATGGTAGAAGTGAACTAAATAAACCATTAAGGTGGAAATTAAGAAAGTCTTAGAATATTATCTCATACAACAGTTTTTATATTTTTTTCCACTTCCACAAGGACATGGGGAATTGCGTCCAACTTTCTTGGATTTAATTTGAATTAGTGAATTTTTTTCGTATCTATTTTTTATTCTATCAGCAATAATCCTAAAACGTGGTAAAGTATGTGTATAAAATTTTTTCCATCCTTTACATAAAACGCTCAATATATTCGAGCTTTGAGGGCTTCCTATACGGAGTTTTGGACAGTCTCCATGGCATAAATTAATGAAAGGACATGAATTACAATTTTGATGCCACTTGGATTTTTCCTGTCCAAAAGTTTGATAAATTGGAGATTTTAATATATCTTTCCATTTATCTTCAAGTATATTCCCTAATAAGAGGTCTTCCCGAACATAAAAATCACAAGGATAAACACTTCCATCATACTCAACTACAAAATATTGACAACAATTTTGACCCATATGACATACATTATAGCGTCCATATACCAAATATTCCAGAATTGAATCAAAAAGTCGAATAGAAATTTTATTTATATCTTCCTTTATCCATTGATCAAAAAGATCACAGAGAAACTTTCCCCATTCTTCTCCTGTTATTGAAAAAGATTCTAGATTATTTTTTTCATTATATTCAACACATGGGATATATTGATGATAATAAAGACCTTGTTCTCGTAGATAATGATAAATTTCATTCGCTTTTTTTACATTTTTATTGTTTACAAGAATTAAAATGTTGAATTCTATTTTATTCTGTCTCAAATGCTCAATACCGCGTATAACTAAATTATGAGTAGGTTTTTTACCTATAGTTTTTCTGTAGTAATCATGTATATTGGCAGGTCCATCAAGACTTACTCCAAGTAGAAATTTATATTCTCCAAGAAAACGTGCAAAATCATCGGTAATAAGCGTACCGTTCGTTTGAAGTCCATTACTTATAACAGCTTTAGGAGGAGCATAGTATTTTTGAAATTCTACTGCTTTTTGAAAGAAGCTCAACCCCATAATCATTGGTTCCCCTCCCTGCCATCCAAACGCATAATTATTATTTTGGTTTGTCTGCATATAGCTTGTAATCATAGTTTCTAATACTTCATCTGACATCCGAGGAGTATTCTTTACATTTTCAAGGTGATCTATATAAAAACAGTATTTACATCTTAGATTACAGTCTGCTGATGCTGGTTTTATTAGCAAAGAAAAAGTGTTCATATTATTGCTTATCAAAATTGTACATTTTATTGTCTAAAAGTTTTCAAAATAGCTATTATTTGTAATTAATTTCTAAATTTAATAATCAAAGCAACTTAAAGATAACTCTTATATTTATTTTACATGATTAAATATTAATAGATTTATTCACCAGAAGTCTTATTATCATGAAAATTTTTTTAATAATGTTTGACACATTGAGGAAAGATCACACTGGAAGGACTTATGGAAATGAATGGATAAAAACACCAAATTTTGATGAATTTGCCAAAGATTGTATTATATTTGATAAAGCTTATCCTGAATCACTACCAACGATACCTGTACGTAGGGCTATTCATACTGGAATTCGAACATTTCCTTTTAACCACCAGAAACCAAAGCTTCGAACTGATGATGTAGTTAAGGCTCCAGGATGGCATCCAATCCCTCCTCAACAGAAACATCTTTCTGAATACTTAAGTAGTTTTGGATATAAAACAGCATTTATAACAAGTACATATCATCAATTTAAACCTAATATGAATTTTCATCTTGGGTATGATCAATGGAATTGGATTAGAGGTCATGAAAACGATAAATTTAGAGCAATTTTAAAGAAGGGTAAATCTGAACTTAATAAGATGATGAAAGAACATACTGTTAGTGGAGACATTGCTGGTAGAGGGTATCAAAAACTAATATTAAATAGATATTTTCCAAATATCCAAAGTAGAAAAACGGAGGAAGATTATTTTCCAGCTAAAACTTTCAAAAAGGCTATCGAATTTATTAAAGACACCCAAGCAATTAAAAAGACTTTTTGCTTAATTGATGAATTTGATCCACATGAACCTTGGGATCCTCCTCAAAAATACCTTGATCTTTATATAGATAGTAACTACACGGGGAGGAGAGTAATTACACCTGCTTATCGCCATGATATCGATTATCTTACTGAAGGAGAGTTGAAATATATGAGAGCTTGTTATGCTGGAGAAGTATCGTTATGTGATGCGTGGTTTGGATATTTTATAAATGAATTAAAACGTATGGCATTATATGAAGATTCTTTGATAATACTTATTAGTGATCATGGACATTCCATAGGCGAGCACAACGCAACAGGAAAAATCCCTTATTATATGTATCCTGAATTGGTGGATATACCTTTTATGATTAAACCACCAGGGGTTTTTACTGGTCCCAAAAGAATAGAAGGGTCATACGTTTATGATTTTGATATATTACCAACAATTTTTGGTTTCTTGAATCAAGAAAAGCCTGATGTGTTTGATGGTACAGATCTTTCAATATTTATAGAAGGAAATGATCAAATTATTGAGGACCGTAATTATATCACATGTGGTTTTCATGCATGTACGTTATACAAAGATGATAATTTTGCTTTTATTACTTCTAATAATAGATCTTATCAACGTCTTTTTGATTTATCCAAGGATCCAGATTGGAATGTAAATATTGCTCAAGATAATCTGGATATATGCGATAAAATTTACAAAGAAATTGAAAAAGACGCAAAAGGAGACCTTCTTATAAAAGATAAAACACAATTATTTGAGATGAAAGATTGGTATGAAATGAAGTGAAAAAAGAATTTTTTATTTTTATAGATGAGTTTAATGGATAGTTAAAAACAAGTTTGAAATTTTAGAAAAATGTTAAGAGTTGGAATAATAGGCTGTGGCGATATCGCCAATTTAAACGTTTTAGGTTATATTCATTCACAAGATTCAGAAATTGTTGCTGTATCTGATACTGATATTAAGAAAGCTAGAGATAAATTAGAACAATGGGGCTTACGAACTATAAAGATTTACCCAGACTACCGTGAAATGGTTGATCATGAAGATTTGGATATAGTAGAAATCTTAACTCCACATCATCTTCATGGACCTATGACAGAATATTGTGCTAAAGGAGGTATTAAAGGTATTTCTGTTCAAAAACCAATGGCTCATACAATAACAGATTGTGAAAAAATGATAAAGGTTTGTGAAGAAGAGAAGGTGAAATTGAAGGTATATGAAAACTTTCGATTCTATCCCGTGTATTTGAGAGCAAAGGAATTATTGGATAATGGAATTATTGGAGAATTATCGAATTTTAGAATCAATTCGATTAATGCGGGAGGACCTAGTATGCCAAGAGATCTAAAATCAACTGGATGGCGTCAAAATTTTGACATATGTGGTGGAGGTCCATGGATTTATGATGATGGAATTCATAAATTTTCAATGGCCTTCTGGTTAATGAGTCAAGAGCGAGTTGAAAATGTTTATAGTTGGATAGATTATTTTGCTGCAGTTTTTGATGGACCAAGTTATATATTGTGGAGATATCCAAAAGGAAATGTTGATGAACCTCCCAGATTTGGTATTATGGAGATTACTATAGCCCCAAATCTATATTATCCTACCAACTACTATGTATGTGATGAATACATTGAAATATCTGGTACAAAAGGATTAATGTGGATAAATCAATGTACATGTGGTGGTAATTTTATATCAAAAAGTCCCCAGTTCCCTCCTATTATTGTATATACTAATGGAGAAGTAAACGCATATGGAAATGATCTCCCAAGAGATTGGAGATACTCATTTATAAATTCAACTAAACATTTTATTGAAGTTATGAAGGATGGTGGGGAACCTATTTATAATGGAGAACAAGGAAAAAATTTATCCATCTTTGCAAAAATGGCACACCTTTCAGATCAGCAAAAAAGAACTGTTTTTTGGGAAGAAATGACTTCTGAAAATGAGGAAAACCGATCCTGTTTTGTTGAGGCACCTAAAGATATTAATGGAGCGGGATTACATAAATATTTTACAAGAATAAGAAGGGATTTAAAAAAAGGGATAAAAGAAGGTTTTATTCATAAGGAATTGAAATATGATAAAGATTTAGTATTAGAATAATTATTTAATCAAGAAATATCTCTTTTTCTTGCTCCACGGACTTAATAGCCGCTAGATTAAACTTTAATATTGATCTTGCTTGTTCACCAGAGAGCATTGGTTCTTTATTTCCTTTTACGCATTCTATAAAATGGTGAGTCGCATTTATAAAACTATATTTCCAATCTTTCTTAAAATCTTTATAAGCTTCTACTTTTCCATCTCTTATAACCACGATAGGGGGAAAGATTTCCGAATCTGATAATTTATTTCCTATCGATGTACCTTGGTTTATCTTCATTATTCCACGACTAGCTATGATTTCAATAAATTCATCAACAGGATAGTATTTTGAATCTGAAAAATTCATTTCCGGCATTAATGCAAATTCCATATTACCATATTGAGGAACTACATGCTCCTTACTTTGCTTATATTTAAACATTACATAGGCGGGAGCATCGAGACCTTGAAAATCCCCTGTCCATGTGAAAACTTTTTCAATTTCTTCGTTAAAAAACCACCATGCTAAAGAAAAAGCATGCCATCCGTTATCAAAAAGAATTGGAGAACCACCACGTCCACCCCCTATTTTTTTTGGGTTTTTTCTCCATATTTCTGCGCTTTCTGGGATTTTCCAACCACCTTTAGCACCTATTGCAATCTTAATTCGAATTGATGATGGATCACCAATGTAGTCATTGTCTAATAATTCTTTTGCCTTAATAATATGAGGAGCAAATACAAAATTCTCATAAACAGAAAGTATTGATCCTGATTTTTTACAGGCTTTAATCATATTATCAGCTTCTTTTAAGGTTAAAGCCATCGGTTTTTGAACAGAGATTCCTTTTATACCTTTTTGAGCAGCATAAATAGTAGCATCAGCGTGAAGATGATGAGGTAAAAGAATCTCTACGATATCCAAATCATGCTTATCTATCATTTCCTTATAATCAGAGTACATTTGAATATTTTTATTCAAATTAAATTTTTCAATTTTTTGTTTGGCTTTATCAATGGTTCTATTACATAAGCATGTAATTTCTATATCTTCTCGGTTTAAATATCCTAAAACATTCAGGTCAAAAATGACACCTGTTCCAATTAACCCAACTTTTAACATGAAATATTCAAAAGGAGAATAATTAATTAAATTTATATAATTTCTATTGGTAAATATAGTTATCTAAAGAAGAATGTGAGGAAATTACTATTGATTAATGATTTACATCATTATCTCAAATCATTTTTTGAAACGAGTGAGCTTAATCACCTTCATGAAAATTATGGGGGAGGAAGAATTTTTAGTAATCCTTTAATTGGTGTTGCTCAAGGAGGTGATCCAATTTTTCAGAAATTTAAAGAGGTGGTTGGATCAGAACATTTGACTCCTCTTGAATTATGGCTAGCTGAAGGACAAGAAAGGATACATGCTTCAGAACTACGAGTTATTTCAATAGTTCTTCCTTATGTTGATAAAATCCGCAATGAAAGTAAAAATATAAAAAAGTTTTCAAGAGTGAAACTTCCTGCCGAAATTTATTCTATAGGAAGAAATTATGCTAATTCTTTTAAGCAAGAAACATGTAGACAAATTATTGGTTTTTTTAATAAAAAAAGTTATAGAACTGTAGCTGGTATGCTAAGTGAATCATTTTCCATAATGGTAAAGGGAAGTTTTTACTCCACATGGTCAGAACGCCATATTGCATTTGCTACAGGTTTAGGAACTTTTAGTTTGCATGAAGGATTGATTACTGAAGTTGGTTGTAATATTAGATTAGCTTCTGTAGTAACTAATGCACCTCTTAAAATTACTCAAAGAAAAAATGATGATCCTTATACAAATTGTTTATATTATTCAAAAGGAATTTGTAGAGAATGTGAAGAGAGGTGCCCTGCTAACGCTATCGATGAAAATGGTCATAATAAAATAAAATGTTATGAATATGGGCAAAAAATTGCAGGAAAAGTAATAGCTCGTATTGGTCCAATATTGAAACCTCATGTCCGTTGTGTGAACCGGATATTAAGACCTCCTAGTTATCCCGTTGGATGTGCATTTTGTCAATTTGGAGTTCCATGTATGGATAAAAATCCAACAGCAAAAATGTAAATAAGATAATTTAAATTAAGATAGAGTCCTCATGTTTAAACATGCAATTGTGAGAAATCCAGCAAGAAATTTTCAAGACGGTATAACATCTTGTAATTTAGGGAAACCTGATTATAATCAGACAGTTATTCAGCATTCTGATTATATTAAAGCATTGAAAAAATGTGGTCTAAGAATCATTCAATTGGATGCGGATGAAAGATTTCCTGATTCTACTTTTGTTGAAGATACTACTGTTGTTAATAAAGATGTAGCAATAATCACTAATTTAGGTGTATCAAGTAGAAAAGGTGAAGAAATAGAAATAAAAAAAGTTTTAGAGAGATTCTACGATAATATTGAGTATATTAAGAATCCTGGAACACTTGAAGGAGGGGATATCTTAAAAGTAGATAATCAATATTATATAGGACTTTCTAAGCGAACAAATAAAGAAGGGGCAAAACAGTTAACGGAGATCTTAGAAAAATATGATTATTCATGCTCAACTATACAATTAGAAAACTTCATTCATTTAAAAACTGGAGTGGCATATATTGGGGATAATAATTTAATTGTATCAGGAGAACTTATTGATAATTCCATCTTCAAAAAATTTAATATAATCATAGTTGATATTGATGAGGGTTATGCAGCAAATTGTATAAGTGTAAATAAGTATGTCCTAATTGCAAAAGGCTTTAAGAATCTAAAAAATTCAATATCAAATTTAGGATATAAAATAATTGAAATCTATATGTCAGAATTTAGAAAGATGGATGGAGGGCTGTCTTGTTTATCTATTAGATTCTAAGAGTATTTAAATAAGAAGGGATATATTCTTTCTATTTTTTATCAATTAATTTTATATAATCTCTATATGTAAAATTAATTAATAATGTCAATCAAGAAAGAAGAATTGAATCCTAGAAGGGCTTATGAAAGGGCATTATTTTTAGGATGTGGATATTCCTATGAGGATTTAGAAAAGCCTAAAATTGCCATAGTGAATTCTTGGAATTCTATTAATCCAGGTCATATACATTTACAAAAATTAGCTCAAATCGTTAAAGAGGGGGTTAAAGAAGCTGGTGGTACTCCTATGGAATTTAATACTATTGCTATTTGTGACGGTATTGCTAATTCAGGAAATTTCTCTAAATTTGTCTTACCCTCTCGAGAGATAATTGCCGCATCCATTGAGTGCACTATAAAGGCTTACAATTTCGATGGAATGGTTATGTTATGCTCTTGCGATAAGATAATCCCAGGAATGCTTTTAGCAGCCGCTAGATGCAACATTCCTACCATCTTTTTAACTGGTGGTATTATGCTTCCTAAGACTTTTCAAGATGGACCACTGAAAGGAAAAACCTTTGTAACTTCAGATATTAAAGAATCAATTGGAAAATTTAATGCAGGTTTAATAACAAAAGAAGAGTTATTTCTTATTGAATCAGAAACATGTTGTTCTCCTGGAGCATG
>JABXKB010000221.1 GCA_013375485.1 Promethearchaeota archaeon
ATGACCATACATATGTTCATAATCCGCAGGTTTTTCGCTATGATATATAGTATATAAAGAAATAGAGACAAATAATACATCAGTAAGAGTATCTACAGTCTCAGAGAGGAAACTTAAACTTCCTGTAATTAAGACACCAATTACTTTTAATATCGACTGAAACACAACTATTAAAACAGTTAAAAAGGCGAACTTGATTTTAATATCCATACTTTAAGAGTTTGAAATAATTATTGAATTGTTAAACTTATTAGGGTATAAGTATAAAATGTTATATAAATATTAACCTTTAACTAAAGTTTATTCAATAAGGGATTTTAAACACCGGCAGTTTCTTATTTTTTATCTTTTAAAATAATTTTAAAAAATCTTTATTATTAGAAATTTAAAAGAAAATTGTTTTTTATTGATTTAAATAATTAAGTAGACATATATGTCGGTAATATTTTAGTATTTTCACTCTTTTTAAAAATTGGACTACAGAAGTTATAAGTTAATTTTTTTTTAAATACTAACTATAAAGGAACCATTAAGATTTCAAAATTATTAGAGTATAAGAAAAATATGATGGATAATAAGTACAACAAGTTTGTAGATCGAACTTTAAAGAAAGTTGATCCAAAGATGGCAAAAATTTTTATGCCTTCGATTTTGAAACATCCAAAAAGCATATATACAATGTTTCGGTTAGCAAAAGCATATAGAAAATCACGCAATATAAGGGGAGAAGAATTTCTTAAAGGCTTAAAAGTACCTCCATTCTTGATATTAAGTATTACATCAAGGTGTAATCTTAAATGTACTGGTTGTTATGCTGCTGCAACAGGTACATTATGTGACCAAAAAAGCAATAACTCTCTACATTTAGAACAGTGGGTACAAATTATTCAAGAAGCAAGGGAAATAGGTGTATTTGCTTTCATAATTGCTGGTGGAGAACCTTTCTTAATGCCAGATTTATTAGATTTATGCGAGAAATTCAAAGATAGGTTATTTCTTATATTTACAAATGGAACAATCTTAAATGGTAAAGATATTGAAAAGTTAAAACGGCTAAGAAATACAATAGTAATAGTAAGTATTGAAGGAGATCAAAATCTTACTGACATGCGTAGGGGAATAGGTGTACATGAAAAAATAATAAATACTATAAATGAATTAGATAGTAAGGGAGTTATAAGTGGTATTTCAGTTACTATAAACCGAAATAATTTTAAATTTTGGATGGACTCACAAAATATTGACGATTTGATATCCAAAGGAATTCGTTTAGCTTTTCTTCTTGAATACATTCCAGTAGATAATGATACAGATTTAATGCTTAATCATGAGGAAAGTCATGAATTTAGAAAAATAGTTTTAAATTACCGTGAATCAAAGCAAATATTTCTCATTCATTCACCTGGAGATGAGGAATATATGGGTGGTTGTGTATCAGCAGGTAGGGGATTTGCTCATGTCACTCCCTCAGGAGATTTAACACCATGTCCGGTTTCTAACATTGCAACTCACAACTTAGGAAAGTCAACATTGAGAGAGGGGTTAAATAGTCAATTATTTAAGATTATTAGAGAAAATGAGCATCTATTAGAGACTAATGGCTCTCCTTGTGCTTTATTCTCTCACACTAAAGAAGTGAATGCTATTGTTAAAAAAGTAAAAGCTTATAGAACTAGTGTTTAAAAAAATTAGATATAAAAAAAAATCCTTCTTGTTTATGTTAATTCGCCTTTGGCGACAATAAAAGCTTTTCCTCCTACAGATACACTTATTTGACCCTCATCACTTTCCTCGGCTCTCAAATAGAGTAAGGAAGGGCGTCCTACTTCATGGCCTTGTTCGACTCTCACATCTATACGATTTTTGATAAAGTATTGATGTTTAACTAAATAGGCAGCAAGACACCCATTTCCTGAACCTGTTGCGGGGTCTTCTGGTATACCGTGATAATGAGCAAAAACACGAACACTCAAATCATTTCCTTTTTTTAGAGTTTCTGTACAGAAAATTAATATCGATTTTGCTTCGGTTTTTTCCAACAGATCTAAACATTTATCTACATCTACTTTCGCTTTCTTTAAAGCATCTAAAGTCTTTAAAGGGACAATAATGAATGGTCCTCCTGTGGATACTTCTTGAATTGGAAACCTATCATCAATATCAAACTCCTCAAGATTTAAAATCTGTGATATTAATTCTATATCAAAAAATTTACCAAATGTGGGGGGATTTTGTTCCATCCATATAATATCTGGTTTGCCTGATTTATATTTAAATAATACTGGTATAGGTCCAATTTTAAGATTGAGCAGAATTGTTTTAACATTTCCTTTAATTAACTCTTGTTGAATTACAAAAGCAGTACCTATTGTGGGATGTCCTGCAAAAGGTAATTCTACTTCGGGTGTAAAAATACGGACGTCATAATTTTCTTTTGAAGTAATAAAAGTTGTTTCAGAATAGTTCATTTCTTTAGCAATTTTTTGCATTTCAGCTTCAAAGAGTACTTCTTCGCAAATAAAAACAGCAAGCTGATTTCCTTCATACTTTCTTTCAGCAAATACATCTACTATGTAAAATTTACATTTTGGCATGAGAAAACCTCTATAGCGGTTAAAACCTCAACATTAATTTGATTATATTATAAAAATTGAATTCTTTTTAATATGTATTTATTTTGGTTTTTCTTTAATATTCAATATATTAGATTGTATTAAAATTTATAATTATATTTTTTATTTAAAAGAGCAAATTATACAGGTTATAACATGAAAATTGAAGAAACTGAAAAAATAGGGAGATTATATTTTGAAGAGATGTGGAGTAAGCCAGATTTTATTATTGCTGATGAAATCATTGATCCAAAATACAATCCAAGTTGGATTCATATAGATAAAGTAGGTCCAGCTCAAATAAAACATGAAATCACATATTTTCGTACTATTTTTCCCGATTTAGTATATGAAGTAGTCGAGATTAGAGGGGAAGAAGATAAGGTTTGGATTCGCTATAGAGGTCATGGAACACATCTAGGAAAAGGATGGGGCTTCGACCCTACTGAAAAAAAAGTATCCTTTGAAGGTGCAACAATTTTATATTTCAACCCAGAGAGTAAAATTATTGATAGATGGGGTGCTTTTTGTTTTTATGATATATTATATGATCTTGGAGTCGTCCCCTCTCTTTGGGAATTACACAAATATTGTTCTGGTATATATTAATAACGGTTTATTTATTATCTCTTTGCAGGGGAAGCATAACAATAATCACAATTATGTCCACACCGAAAAATTCCTGAATATCCCCCTATATCTTTAGATTTAAAACATCCGCAATCTTTTCTCTGCCCTGTATCTTTAATTTTTGGAATTTTTTCATTAATTAATTGTTCAATTTTATATGCGTCTATGCAATGTGATTGTTCTATTCCTTCAATTTCTATCAAATTTGGCTGACAACATGCTTTCATTTGAACATCAAAATTATTACAAATTAGTTTTAATTCATTTAATATCTCTTTTTTTTTCTCTAATGATGGATCAATCGGAATATACCCTCTAGCATTCATTCTATTCTTTACCTTGGAGTAAATTGTCGCAAATGAAAAAATCATTTCCCTAATTCCTATATTAGAGACCTTTTCAATAATATGTTTGAAGTTCCCCAAATTATTTAATATATTATTTGAGCCATTTTTCTTGTAAAAAATTATAGGATCATACCTATAATTAATAGCTAATAGACCAAATTCTTTAACAAGCCATTTTAATTGCTTGAATCGCTCTTCTAGAGATATTTTAATGTTTTTTTCTAATTCTGAGGGAGAATTAATCGTAAATTGAAAAGTATGTCCTCTATAAGAATCAAAAAGATCTCTATTATTATTATAGGTATTAATCCATTCTCCAAAATTTTTACTCCACCAAACAAAACATCTTACATCATTCGGTTTTAGTGAGACTCTATTTACTTGTTTGCGATTAAAAGGATTAACCACATCGACATACCCTTCCTTCATTCGATGAATCACCCACTCCATTAATAAAGCAGGAATATCAGTTCTCCGAGAACATGAGATTATTGGGGATTTTATAATATCTTTTCTTTCAATTTTCTCCATGGGTATTTTAAAATTAGATTATATTTTCATATTTAAATCCGTTATCTAATTCAATTTTCTCTTTTTTACCATTATCAGAGCTATTTATAACGATTTGAGACCCTTTTAATGGGGAATCTCTACACTTAATTAACATATACAATAATCAAATAAATAATTTCAAATTTAGTTTTTAAGGATTAAATGATTCTAATATTTATGATTCCTTCAATAGAATGGGTAAATAATAAAGTAAAGATGATTGATCAGACGGTACTTCCCCATAAACTTGAATTCCTTGAGTTTGACGACTATCGGGATGTTGCAACTTCAATAAAAGTAATGAATATTCGTGGTGCTCCTGCTATAGGTATTGCAGCGGCAATGGGTATGGCTTTAGCGACACTTGAATTTAAGGAGCTTCCGAAAGAGACATTCCTAGAAGAAATGGAAAAAGCTGCAGATATAATTAGAAAAACTAGGCCTACTGCTTCAAATTTATTTTGGGCAATAGATAGAATATGGAAAATTATCAGTTCTTATCCAGACAATCCTTCAAATTTATCCGAACTGGTTATTGAAGAAGCTAAATTGATGGCTCAGGAAGATGTTAATGTAAATAAAAATATAGGCAAAAATGGAGCAAGTTTATTAGATGATGGAGATGCAATTTTAACTCATTGCAATGCTGGATCGCTTGCTACTGTCCAATATGGAACCGCTTTAGCCCCTGTAAGAGCAGCTATTGAACAAGGAAAAAATATTAGTGTAATTGCTGATGAAACTAGACCTAGATTACAGGGTGCTAGATTAACAGCTTATGAATTACAATATGATAAAATTCCCGTAAAAGTAATTTCAGATGCCTCCTCTGGATTAATAATGAGACTTGGAAAAATAAATAAAGTTATTGTTGGAACTGACAGAGTAACTTCAGATGCAGTATTTAATAAGATTGGTACCTATTTGGTTGCTTTAGCAGCGAAAGATAATAATATCCCATTTTATGTTGCAGCTCCTACATCCACATTATCTCTTCATGAAACGATTAAGGATGTTACTATCGAGCAGAGAGATAGTATAGAAGTTAGTAATGTATTAGGAAAAGTTCAAATTGTTCCCGATGGAGTAGAATGCTTGAATTATGCATTTGATATCACTCCATTTAGATTAGTCACAGCAATTATAACTGAAGATGGTGTTTTTAGTCCTAAAGAGCTTTTAAAACAATATAAATAAAAAACTAAAAAGATCTATATCTTTTTTTTCTTATTCAATTCTTTCTATAATTGTTTTTAACTTTAGAATATTTTTTGCTTTACTTAAATCACGTCTAACAGTTGTAGAATTTCTAATATTTTTGCTTAACCATATTGCATTTCTTTTTAACTCTTTAAACTTCATTTCTTCATTACTGATTGGATATGAAATTCCATTAAGAAATTCATCAATTAAATCCTCATAGATTTTAATATATTTTTTGAATAAGACAAAATCCTTTTCAAAGGGAATTCTTTTACCTTTTGTGAAGTATTCATGGATTTGGGTAAAAATTTCTGGATTCCCCATGGATTCTCTACCAATCATTAAAGCATCAACATTTGTATAATCTATAAAATGTTTAGCGCTAATGGGATTAATGATATCTCCATTTCCTACTAATGGAATTGTTAATTTTTCTTTTAACCTCTTTACAGTGTCTAAATCTAAAGCATCCTCATGAAAGTTACTTTTAACAGTACGAGCATGAATTATAGCAAAATCAATGCCAGAATCATTTATTATTTTTGCCATATCTTTAATATTAAAAGGTTTTTCATACCCCGTTCTGACTTTAAGGGAAATTAGTTTCGCTGAGTATTTTACCGCTGTTTGAATTAGTACTTTTAAATTCTCCAAATCTTTCATTAAATATCCCCCTTCTTTAGCTTTAATTGCTCTTTTAGATGGGCATCCAGCATTTAAATCTAATACATCAAACTTATAACTTTCAAGATAGTCTATCGTTTTTTTCAAAGCTTTGGGATCAGAACCAATTAATTGCACACTGATAGGACGTTCTTCTTCAATCTTAAACAAATCTTTTTCTATAGATTCTGGATTTTTTTCAATTCTTTTGGTATAAAGCATTGGAACACTTACTAAACCCACTTTTTGATACTTTCTACAAAACCTCCTATAAGGTGCTGTAGTAATATTTAGCATTGGAGCTAAAAAATATCTATTGTCTAATTTAAGTGATCCTAGTCTCATAGATTAAAAGCGTATCGTGATTTTCACTTAAAATCTAAAATCATGAAGTTTTTTTAGTAAATGAAATTAATTATAATTAAATAAAGCTATTGTATGCCAAAAGTAAAATGTCTAATTTCCTCAAAGAATTTAAGTTTGAAAAATCTCCACTCAAAATTACATATCTTGATAAAGAACCATTAAAATTAAGTAATGAGCTCATTTTTTTTCATAATAAAAGCAAGTTTAGAAAATACTTGACTCAACTTCAGTATTTAATTAAATCATATACTAACACACCTTTACATGCTGCTGGTATAAGAGATTCATATCTAAAGGAAGAATTTTCAGAAAAGTTCCTAATTGTGCTACTTTCTACTTCAGAAACTATAAAAAGAACTAATGAGATTATTAAACCTCATTCTGAAATGGAATTAAATAATGGCTGCTTTTATCTGGAAGTAGATACAAACTTCATGTTTCTCTTATCAAGAGATATGGAAGGACTGATATTGGGTGTTAATACAATGGAAATAATTTTAAAACAAATCATGGAAGACTATATGAATCAAAAACAATTCGATGATTACATAAAAATCTGTTCTTTTAAATTAACTGATTGTGTTAAATCCGTTTAAATAAAAAAATTAGTAATAGTAAAAAGATAAACAAATTATTCAAAATATTTCCATGGTTGTTGTCTTCTTAACCTATAAGCCTTTTTGGCATATTCTTCGATCATTCTATGAGTATTAAAGAAAGCTGCTAAGGAAATAGCATTTTTTTGGCGGAATATCCACTCATCATGATCCATATAAGTTGGGATTATCTTATTTTCTAAAGTCTCATAAATTACGTTGGAATCAATATCCCAGCTGTTTGAAACTCCTGGATCATCAGGGTTTGAATCATCAGGACCAATTGCCCAGCCTGCCAAACGATTCATTTTATAACCTTCTAACCACCACCCATCTTGGACCGATAAGTTCAATACTCCATTTAACGCAGCTTTCATCCCACTTGTACCACTTGCTTCACGATATCTATTAGGCGTATTAAGCCAAATGTCTACTCCAGATACAAGCATATGAGAGAGATCCATATTATAATTTTCCATCACTACAACTTTTACTCCATAATTATCATATAAATATTCACCCGCTTCATGGATTTGCTTAATATAATCTTTTCCCATTTGATCTTTTGGATGTGCCTTCCCTGCGAATATGAATTGAACATGATTTTTCGCTATTTTACCCAATCTATCAATATCGTGAAAGATTAATGTAGCTCTTTTGTAGGTTGCGAATCGTCTAGCAAATCCTATTGTAATTAATTCCTCATCAAGTAAATTCCAAGAATGTCCTTTTTGGTAATTGATAAGATTAAATTTATTTTCTATATGACTATCAAACAACTCTAGATCATCCAGCTCAATAGCATTCTCAAGAACATAAGGATTTGATCTCCAATTTGGCCATTTCTTACTAAATATTTTACGGAAGGGCTTAGAAACCCAGAAAGGTAAGTGAACACCATTTGTAATATAGTCAATTTCATATTGAGGGAACATTTTTCTCGAG
>JABXKB010000222.1 GCA_013375485.1 Promethearchaeota archaeon
GGGTTGAAATATGTACATACGAAAAAAGATAATTTGGACTTGGTATCAAAACAAGGAATAAAAAACATACTACTTTTATGTGTAGATGTTATAAAAAAGCTAGAAAACGAATATAATAAATGAAAACATTTTCTGATTTATGCTAGCTATTTTTTTTTATATTTATTGATAGTTTCATATTCCTTTTTAATAAAATATAATTCAAGATCATCAATCTCTTTTTTAGAAATCAATAAAATATATGCTCAATTTCATTACATAAATAGTTAGAATTCGTAATGTTTTATGAAAAAATAATATTTTTCCATATTAATCTTGAAATGATGATAAAAAAATGATAAAAGGAATGTATGAAGTAAGGTGGCATGGCAGAGGCGGACAAGGAGTTATCACTGCATCAGAAATTCTTGCATTTTCGGCTCTCAAAGAGGATAAATATTTACAATCTTTTCCTGATTTTGGTCCTGAGAGAATGGGAGCCCCAGTTAGAGCATACACAAGAATTGATAATAAACCAATAAACGTTCATTCCCAAGTATATGAACCTGATGCGGTTATTGTTTTAGACCCCTCATTGTTAGAACAAATTAATGTGGCTGAGGGGTTAAAAAATGAGGGTATTTTAATTGTAAATACTAATTTATCTAAAGAAAAAGTAAAAGAAATAACAAAATTTCAGGGTAAAATTTTTACTATTGATGCAACAAAAATAGCTCTTGAGACTATTGGAAAGCCTTTAGCAAACATTTGTGGTGTTGCTGCTTTATCTAAAATTTCGGGAATAATTCAAAAAGAGAATTTAATTGATTCAATTAAAGAAGTGTTGGGTATAAAATTCTCAGATAAAATTGTTAAAGGAAATATTGATGCCGCAAATAGAGCTTATAATGAGGTGGAATAAATGAAAGGATGGAAAGAGATACCTGAAGGGGGTTTAATACTTAACCCAGGGAACTCAATAAATTATAAAACAGGTTCATGGAGATCAAGAAAGCCTATACGAGATGAAGAGAAATGTATTCATTGTCTTGTCTGTTGGGCATATTGTCCTGATGGTTCTATAATTATTGAGGATGAAAAAGTAATAGAAATAAATTATGATTTTTGTAAAGGATGTGGAATATGTGCTAATGAATGTCCTAAAGAAGCAATAATTATGGAGTTAGAAAAATGAATGTATTAGCAATGAATGGAGATAGTGCTATTGCATATGCAATGAAGCAGATAAATCCAGATGTCATAGCAGGGTATCCTATAACACCTCAAACTATTGCGATTGAAAAATTTTCTGAATATGTAGCAAATGGTGAAGTCGATACGGAATTTGTTGCTACGGAATCTGAACATTCTGCAATGTCTGCATGTATAGGTGCATCTGCTGCGGGTGGAAGGGTTATGACATCAACTGCTTCTGCTGGGTTAGCATTTATGTGGGAAGTACTATTTATAGCTTCTTCAATTAGACTCCCGATTGTTATGAGTGTAATGAATAGAGCGCTTTCAGCTCCTTTAAATATTCACTGCGATCATGCAGATAGTATGGGTGCACGTGATGCAGGATGGATACAGATCTACGGTGAAAATGTTCAAGAAGGTTATGATAATATTATCCAAGCTGTAAAAATCGCAGAAACAATTAGATTACCCGTGATGCCATGTATCGATGGGTTCATTGTTTCTCATTCTGTTGAAAGATTTGAAGCTTTAGAAGATGATAAAGTAAAAAAATTTATTGGAAGTTACAATCCTATAAATCATCTCTTAGATTTTAATAATCCGATAACAATTGGGCCAGTAGCCCTGCAAGATTACTATATGGAACATAAGAAACAGGAACATGAAGCTTTGCAAAAATCATTAAAAATTGTAAAAGATGTTGGAAAGGAATATGGTGAAATTACGGGAAGAAATTATGATACATTAACAAAATATAAACTCGATGATGCAGAGGTTGCAATCGTCGTATTAGGTAGTACTGCTGGTACAGTAAAAGCAGCTGTAGATAATATAAGAAAAAAAGGTGTAAAAGCAGGGTTATTAAAATTAAGATTATTTAGACCATTTCCAAGAGAAGATATTATAAATTCATTGAAAAATGTCAAAGCTGTCGCAATTTTGGATAGATGCGATAGTTTCGGAAGTTTTGGTGGTCCATTGTTTACTGAAGTGAGAAGCGCTTTATTTAAAAATACAGATGCAGAAATTGTAGATTTTATTTATGGTCTTGGAGGAAGAGATATTATCATTAAAGATATTGAAAAAATTTTTAATGAAGCTAATGAGATCTCTAAGACAGGTAAAATAGAAAATTATGTAAAATATTTTGGTGTAAGGTGATTATATGGAAGATATTAAAGGAATTGTAGGAAAATATCATCATGACGCCTCTCAATTAATTTCAGTTCTACATGATACCCAAGCAAAATATAATTATCTGCCAAAAAGCGCCTTAGAACTTATTAGTGAAGAAATGAAAATTCCATTGCCAGATATATATCAAGTTGCTACATTTTACAAAGCTTTCTCCCTAAAGCCAAGAGGTAAATACCATATAAGAGTATGTCTTGGTACTGCCTGTCATGTTAGAGGGTCTCAGAGAATTCTTGAGAGTGTTGAAAGAGATTTAGGAATTAAGAGTGGGGAGACATCAAAGGATGGTCTTTTTAGTTTAGAAAGTGTTAATTGTTTAGGATGTTGCGCACTAGGACCAGTTATGATGGTCAATAAAAATTATCATGGTGAAATAAGTCCTGGTAAAATAAATAAAATTCTAAAAAAATATGTGTGAAGATTATGAAATTAAATTCATTTGATAATTTAGAAAAGTTAAGAAACGAAATAGTAGCAAGAATTGACCCTAAAAGGCCTTGCATCACAATTTGTTCAGGAACAGGTTGTCAAGCATATGGTTGTAATGAAATTGCAGCTGAATTCCAGCAAGAACTTGAAAAACAGAAATTAGAAGGAAAAGTTGATGTAAAAAGAACTGGATGTCATGGTTTTTGTGAGAGAGGTCCTATTGTTGTAATTTATCCAGAAGAACTCTGTTATCTTCAAGTAAAACTTGAAGATATTCCTGAAATCATTTCAACAACTATTAAACAAGGAGAAATTATTGAGAGATTAGTATATACCGAGAATAAAGAAAAATTTGTTCATGAATCGGAAATTCCTTTTTATAGAAATCAAAAACGACTTATTTTAGGTAATAATATAAAAATTAATCCTAAAAAAATCGAAGATTATATTGCTATAGGAGGATATTCTGCTCTAATAAAAGCCTTAAAAATGAAACCTGAAGAGGTTTTAGAAGAAATAAAAAAGGCTAATCTTCGGGGTAGAGGCGGGGGAGGTTTTCCTGCTGGAATTAAATGGGAAACCACTCGTAATGCGTCTGGTGTGCCTAAATATATTATTATCAATTGTGATGAGGGCGACCCAGGTGCTTATATGAATAGATCTCTCATGGAAGGTAATCCACATTCCGTACTAGAAGGATTTATTATTGGTGCTTATGCGATTGGTTCAAGTCAAGGTTATATATATGTAAGAGAGGAATATCCTTTAGCAGTAGAAAATGTGAATATCGCTTTAGATCAAGCGAGAGAATATGGATTCTTAGGTGAAAATATCTTAGGGTCTAGTTTAAATTTCGATATTAAAGTTTTTAGAGGAGCAGGAGCGTTTGTTTCAGGGGAATCAAGTGCACTTATAAAATCATTGGAGGGAAAAGTAGGAGAACCAATTCCAAAATATATACATATGTCTGAGAAAGGTCTCTATGGAAAACCAACAAATTTAAACAATGTAGAGACTTGGGCAAATGTACCTTTTATTATAAAAAATGGTAGTGATTGGTTTAATACTATTGGATCTGAAAATAGTAAAGGAACAAAAATATTTTCTTTAGTTGGTAATGTAAGAAATACAGGGTTAGTTGAGGTACCATTTGGAGTTACACTAAGAGATATTATTAATAAAATTGGTGGTGGGATAAAAAATGGTAAAAAATTTAAGGCTGTTCAGACAGGTGGACCCTCGGGAGGATGCATTCCAGAGGAATTTATTGATTCGCCAGTAGATTTTGACGAATTATCAAAATTAGGTTCAATGATGGGTTCTGGGGGAATGATTGTAATGGATACAGATACATGTATGGTAGATATTGCAAAATACTTTTTAAACTTCTTAGTAGATGAATCATGCGGTAAATGTGTACCCTGTAGAGAGGGTATAAGACAAATGCTCAATATTTTAAATATGATATGTGATGGAAAGGGAGAAGAAAAAGATTTAGAGTTATTGGAAGAAATTTCAGGTGTAATGAAGAAAGTATGCTTGTGTGCTTTAGGTGCTACTGCACCAAATCCTGTTTTAACAACATTGAAATATTTTAAAGATGAATACAAGGTACATATAAAAGAGAAAAAATGTCCTGCTGGAGTATGTAAATCTCTTTTTACTTTTAGAATTACTGAGGAATGTACAGGTTGTAGAGTTTGTGCGATTAAATGTCCTCAAGAAGCTATATCTGGCGAGAAAAAAGAATTACACAATATTGATCAAAATAAATGTATTAAATGTGGTATTTGTTTTGATTCTTGTAAATTTAATGCTATAATTAAGGAGTGATGGATATGATTACTATAAATATTGATGGTAAAAATTTTGAGGTAGAAGTTGGAAGAATTCTACTTGATGTTTTACAAGAAAATGATTTTGATATCCCTACATTATGTTATCATAGAGAATTAAGCCCTCATGGTAGTTGTAGACTTTGCACTGTTGAAATAAATAGAAAAGGAAGAATTAGTTTTATTACATCGTGTAACTACCCTATCATGGATGAAATAGAAGTTAAAACTAACTCTAAAAAAGTCTTACAAATTAGAAGAATGCTTGTTGAATTAATGCTAGCAAGATGCCCTGATGTTAAATATATAAAAGATTTAGCAATAAAACTAGGTGTTGAAAAAACGCGTTTTCCATTACAGTATGAAAAATGTTTATTATGTGGATTATGTGTTAGAGCATGTAATGAAATAGCAAATGCAAATGCTATTAATTTTTCTGATAGGGGTTTGGATAAAAGAATAACTACCCCTTTTGATATAGTAACCGATCTTTGTATTAACTGTAATGAATGTGTAAAAGTTTGCCCTACAGGAGCAGTTGAATTACTAGTTAAAAAATACTCTAAGACACCAGATCGTTTAGCTTCAGGTCATAGGTTATGCGCGGGATGTGCTGAACCAATAATTATTAGACAAGTATTACATGCAACTAATAATCCTGTTGTAGTTTCAAATGCTACAGGATGTACTGAAGTTGCCACCACGATTTATCCTTATACATCTTGGAAAATTCCTTGGATTCATTCGGCATTTGAGAATGTAGCAGCAACAATTTCCGGTGTGGAAGCTTGTTATAGAGTTTTAAGAAGAACGGGGCGTATTAAAGATGATAATATTAAATTTTTAGCATTTGGCGGGGATGGTGGTACATATGATATAGGAATTCAGTCTTTATCTGGCGCTGTTGAAAGAGGACATGATTTCCTATATGTGTGTTTTAATAATGAAGCATATATGAATACAGGCATTCAAAGAAGTAGCGCAACATCAAAATGGGCATCAACAACTACCTCACCTGCGGGTACAGTCATCCCAGGAAAAAAAGAATATCCTAAAGATTTGACAGAAATTATGGTTGCGCATAGAATTCCTTTTGTAGCCAACACCTCACCAGGATTTTATAACGATTTAATATCGAAGGTAAGTAAAGCATTCAGTATTAAAGGACCAAAATTTATAAATATTATATCTCCCTGCCCTAGAGGATGGAGATTCGAACCTGAGCTAACAATCGAACTTTCAAGATTAGCCGTTCAAACTTGCTTTTGGCCATTGTATGAGGTGAAAGATATGAAATATAGATTTACTGGCTTGTCAAGATTAATTGCTGAAGAAAAAAAAAATAAAGTACCATTAGAAAAATATTTAAAGATGCAAGGAAGATTTAAACATCTATTCAGCGAAAAGTTCAAAGATTTATTGCCTGAAATTCAAGGACGAGTTGATAATCAATGGAATGAGTTGAAAGAAAAATGTGGGTATTAAATATTTAAAAATTTTTTACTATACTATCTAAATAATTAAGATTTTTTTTAACCAGCCCATTTCCCTTTAATATTTAATTATATTTTTCAATTTTGAATTAATAAAGTATTAGAATAATTCTTAAAAATCTATTCTTATTTACTTTAATAAAACAAAATGTAAAAAATTTTTAAAATTTAGTAATAATTCTAGTCATAATTTATTAAATCAATTATTATATTTAGAAATAATTAAAAATTGTAAAAAATCAGAAGGATGCTAACACCAAGAAATGTATCTGATGCATTAGATAAATATTATATTAGCTTAAGATTCCATGCGAGAGGAGGTCAAGGTGGCGTAACAGCATCAAATTTATGCGTTGAGGCATTTAATGGTTATGGTGTTTCTCAACCTCAATTTGGAGCTGAAAGAATGGGAAGTCCAACTGAAAGTTATGTTAAGCTAAGTCGAAATGTTGAATTAGTAAGATCAAATGAACAAGTTTATAGTCCTCACTTTGTTTCAGTTTTAGATCCATCTTTAATGTATGAATTTAATGTTACAGCTGGTATACCTCGAGGAGGATGGTTAATTGTAAATACTACGATGAATCAACTAGAAATTCAAGATTTAATTAAGAGAAAAGATTTGAATATTGCTACTATAGATGCTATAAGAATAGCGTTAGATATTTTAGGAAGAAATATAACAAATACTATTATTTTGGGGGCATTAATTCGTGTATCACACCTTTTTACACTTGAAGAATTATCTGATGCTATAATGAGAAGATTTAAAGAGAATATTGCTGGAAAAAATATTAAAGCCGTAGAGCAAGCTGTAGAAGAAACCTGTATTTATGAAGTTGGCATAGATGTTGATTTTAGTGCCTACACAAAAATACCATGGCAACAAGTTAAACCAGAATTACCAGGATACAAAGATTTAGATATGGCAGGAGTATGGTATTGCGATATGGATGAAAATATTATAAAAGTTGGAAGTGATCAAGTCAACACGGGTTCTTGGGGAGAATGGGAAATATTATGGGATCAGGAGATCTGTACAGATTGCGGACAATGTTGGTTTATTTGTCCTGATTTTGCTATAATAAGAGAAAAGGGTGAAGATGGTATGTGGCATATGGCAGGAATTGATACATATCACTGCAAATCTTGTCAGAATTGTTTAAATATATGTCCTGTAAATGCAATTGGTAAAAAATTAAAGCAAGCTCCGGGTTCATGTGCCGTACCTGAAGAAAATGGAGGTGAATAAAAATTTCTATCGAACCGATGAAAATATTCTTTAAAGAAATAAAAGAACCTATCGAAACTGCAATGATTGGAAATTATGCTGTTGCAGGAGGAATTACTCAAACAGATCCAGACGTTATTTGTGCATTTCCAATAACTCCTCAAACACAAGCAGTTGAGGGTTTAGCTGATGTGGTTCATCAAGGTAGGTTAAAAGCAGCATTTGTCAATGTAGAATCCGAATTAGCTGCAATGAGTTATTCAACTGCTGCATGTGCCGCAGGTGCTAGAACCTTTACTGCTACGGCATCTCAAGGGTATTTATTAATGGCTGAAGCTCTTCCAATGGCTGTAGGATGGCGAGTACCATTAACAATGATGATTTCTGCCCGTGCTTTTAATTCGCCCAATCTATCGATATGGAACAGTTGGGAATTTAATTTAACAGATTTTGGCTGGAATTGTATTGTATCTGAAAATGTTCAAGAAACATACGATTCCG
>JABXKB010000223.1 GCA_013375485.1 Promethearchaeota archaeon
TTAGATGAAAAAAAATATAGAAAATTCATTCGATATCAAATTGAGAATGATTGCCAGATCTTAACTATGGGAACTACTGGAGAGAGCGCTACAATGTCCCATGAAGAACACCATGATGCAATGGACATTACAATCGATGAAGCAAGAAATAGTGGAAAGGATCCGTTTGTATTAGCGGGATCAGGAAGTAATTCAACTAAGGAGGCCATTTCTCTGTCTAGATATGCTGAAAAAGCAGGAGCAGATGGACTACTACTTGTTGTTCCATATTATAATAAACCGGTTCAGCATAGTTTAATAGATCATTTTTCAGCAATCGCAGATTCGGTATCTCTTCCAATAATTTTATATAATGTTCCCAGTCGTACTGGAAGAAATTTAGAGCCTGAAACGATATCTAAGCTAGCATATTCTAAAGATAACATCGTAGGGATAAAATGTGCTAGTGGAAACATTGATCAAATAACAAAAATAATTAAAACTACTCCAGAGGATTTTATTGTTTTAAGCGGTGATGATAGTATGACTTATCACATCATGGCTTTAGGTGGAAAAGGAGTTATAAGTGTTGCTTCTAATATAATTCCTTCAAAGATGGTTGAATTTACAAATAGCATGCTTAATAATAATTGGATAAAAGCAAGGAATATGCAACTAGAGCTATATGATTTATTCAAGGTTCTGTTTATCGAAACGAACCCTGGCCCTGTAAAATTTGCCGCCGAGATTATGGGTTTCATGAATAAAAGGATGAGAATGCCATTAACACCTCCATTAGAAGCCAATCAACGAAAAATAAAAGAAGTACTAGAAAATTTAAACTTAATTTGATTGATGACTGAGGTTAAATTATGATTAAATTATTAATTTTAGGACCAACAGGTTCAATGGGTAAACTCATAAGTAAATTAGCAATTGAAGATGATGAAATTGAGGTTGTTGCAGCTTGTGATGTTAATAACATTGACAATGAATTAGGTTTTTTGATAGGTTTAAGCGATCCAAATAAGATAAAAATAAATGATGTAAATAATCTTCAAGAAGTTATTAATAAAACTCACCCTGATGTAGTAGTAGATTTTACGGTGGCAAATGCTACTGAAAAAAATTGTTTAATATGTGTAGAGAATGGAATAAGATGCGTTATTGGTACAACTGCAATGTCGGAAGAATTTCTCTCTAAATTCAAAGAACTTGTCGTAAAAAATAAAGCACCAGCTGTTTTATCGCCTAATATGGCTACTGGTGTTAACGTACTCTTTAAAATGGCATCAATTTTAACAGAATATTTAGCTGATTGGGAAATTGAAGTAATTGAAAGTCATCATCATCGTAAGGCAGATGTGCCTTCAGGAACAGCATTGATGATTGCTAATACAATCTGTGATACTCTTGAGTGCGATCCAGAGGAAACTCTAAAATTTGGACGGTCAAAGGGGCCTAATAAAAGGAAAGTAGGTGCTAAAAATGAAATAGGAATCCATTCTATTAGAGCAGGGGATATTGTAGGAGATCATACCATTTTATATGCAGGTCCTGGAGAAAGAATTGAATTAAAACATCAGGCTCATAGTCGAGAATGTTTTGCAGAAGGGGCTATTAAAGCAATAAAATTTATAGCAAAGGCAAAAGAAATTAAAATCTACTCTACAAGTGAAATTCTCGGTTTATAAGTAGTAATTTTCTAATATAATATCTTAAAGGTAAGATAAAATTATAAAAAAGATCAGTGCAGATCAGTATTATCATTAATCTACTTAGTCTGAGAACTAATTGTTGATTTCATTTTGCCAACACTTCATCGAGAGTATTAAAGGGTATCCAAGCCTTAATAATCCCACTTTTTATAATTTTATCTCATAATAATTAAAGTTAACTTATTTTTATTTTTTTTTCCACATTCGATCAATAAATATAAGCATAATCGGTATTATTATTTGAATAATCTCTGCAGCAAGAGTTGTTGGTATAAACTCAAAACTAAGATTTCCTATTGTGTGCAACAATGCAGTAGCTAAAACGCTTCCCCCTGTACGATTATAAAGCCAAGTAAGCATAATAGTTATTTTTAAGGTGTTTAATAGAAATATAATAAATTGAAGGAGTGATTCAGATTGAGGTAGATATATTGGAGCGTGCCATAGTCCCCAAATAAATCCCAAAATTAAGCTTGCAATGAGAGGTGAAAATTTTAATTGTAATTTAGGTAATGCAAAACCACGCCAACCTGGTTCCTCATTAGTACCTCCTCCAAAAAAAAATGTGTATGAAAGAGTAAGGATTATTAACCCAAAAAGCTCAACTCCGCTAGGTAAGTCTATCCAGATAACAGATTGGCCCAATGCCAAAGTAATTGCAATACCTATTAAAAGAACGACTGGTAAAAATAAGATTGCAAATAGATACAATACAAAATGACCTTTTGGTTTTATAAATGATTCAAATACTATTTTTACATCTGGATTTTGGGAAAATCCTGATGAAATAGCAATTGAAGGTAACAACCCTATAAAAATAGCTCCTATTATGATTATTAATGAAAAATTAGCAACTTGTATCAAATAATTAATTATGAAGGTGAAAGTAGCAATTACCCAGATAATTAAAAAAGTAATCCACTTAACTAGCGTATTATTGTTATTTTATTTATTACCAGTTATTTTTGAGATTATTAATGCACTATATGTAGGTGTATAGATTGCTAGGATAACCAACATTAAACTAACATCATTAGGGATTAAAATATAAATTAAAAAGAACGCCCATGAGAATGTAAAAGTTAATATAAAGAATGTAAGTAATGGATGGCGTTTAATCAAGTCTTTTAAATAGACCATATTTATATCCCCTACTCACTTTTTAACCTCTATAAGATTTTTTTTCTTTTAAATGTTTGGGGATTATTTGAGCTTTTACTAAATCGTCAAATGTTTCTTCATTGCGAATTTTATATATATTGCCATCATTTATTAAGAGTTCTGCGGCTCTTGGCCTTGAATTATAAGAACTACTCATAGTGAAACCATATGCACCGACGTCTAATATTGCTAGATAATCTCCTTCACTTAGTTTAGGTAGAACTCTTTCTTTACCAAGAACATCTCCAGATTCACATATAGGTCCGACAACATCATATTTTAAATCTTCTTGTTTACCTCGCTTTTCACACACAATGATATGATGATATGAACCATATAATGTAGGTCGAAGTAGCGTATTGAATCCGGCATCTATTCCCGCAAACAATTTAAAACCATTATCTTTAATAGTGTTGACTTGTGTTAAAAGAATACTTGATTCAGCAGATATATACCTGCCTGGTTCAATAAAAAGGTAGGGTTCTCCAATCTCTCCATTTTCTACACTTTCTTTAAATCTTTTAAACACAATATCGCTATATCTATTTAAATCAAGAGGATCTGTTTCTGGATAGTACGGTATTCCCAAGCCACCTCCAAAATCCACAAATTCAAATTGGATCCCCAATTCCTCTGCAATTTTTTCTATTATATTAAGAAATTTTTGAGCAGGCATCTCATAATCGTTAGCCTTAATGATTCCAGAACCAATATGTTGGTGAATTCCAAATTTAGTAAATCCCAATTCTTTTGCTTTTGAGTACGCTTTAATCACCTGATGCTCTAGAATCCCGAACTTTATTTCTTTTCCAGCCGTTATAGTATAAGGATGGTGACCTGCTCCAAATTCAGGATTAAATCTAAAAGAAATCAGATTTTTTTTTTTTTCTATTTTATCATAAATCTTTGTTAATCTTTCTAATTGACTGTAACTGTCTAAATTAACTAATATATCCTGTTTAACCGCAAATTCGAAATCATTATCAGTAAACATATTACCTGTATAGATTATTCGATCTGATGGGATTCCCGACTTTAGACATGTATATATCTCACCAGTTGATGAACAATCAAAAAAAGATCCTTCGGAGCTTAAAATTTTTAAAACTGCTAAATTTGTGTTTGATTTTACAGCAAAGTGAATCCTATTTTTTTTGTAAACAGAATTTAGCATATCTTTTAATTCTCGATATCTCTTTCGAATCATTTTTTCATTGATGATATATATTGGAGTTCCATATTTTTCAGCGATTTCAATTGTATTCATATTTGCAAAGTATAAAATTCCATCCCTATATTCTAAATCTTTATAACTTAACCATTCAAAATAATCCATAATATCAAAAAATTGGGATATAATTCTTATTTAATATAAACTTATAAATTAAATCTTTAAATCTCAATTCTCTCTAGGATCCCTTCAAAAACTTTTTCAATCGGACCTTCCATGAGTACTCTTCTTCCAGTATATGTGATTTTTAAATCCCCACCATCATTATGTACAATTATAGGTACATTTTTATTAAAAATACCTAATATAGAACCTGCAACAACAGTAGCACAAGCTCCTGTACCACACGATTTAGTAATTCCTACACCTCTTTCAAATACTCTTACTATACTCTCTTCCTTAGAAATTACTTTGACAAATTCAACATTCGTTTTATTTGGAAAACGATCATGAGATTCTATTGCCGCACCATACATGTTTAATTTATTATCATCAATTTGTTCTTCAATAAAAATAACAGCATGTGGATTTCCCATTGAAACGGCTGAAAAATTAAAAATTTTATCTATAATAACTATTGGTTCATTAACACATCGATCTACTAAACTATCCAAAATTACAGGGATTTCTTCGCAGTTCAGAATTGGTGACCCCATATCAATCTCCACACTTATAACTTTGTTATCGACTATGGTAAGTTTAGCAACCATTATTCCTTTAAGAGTTTCGATTTTAATCTCATCTTTTTTAACAATATTACTTTCATAAATATATTTTGAAAAGCATCGGATTCCGTTCCCACAGCTCTCACTCTCTGTTCCATCATTGTTAAATATCCTCATTTTAATATCTGCATCTTTTGCTTCACATACAAAAATTAAACCGTCTGCTCCGATTGAAAAATGAATATCACATAATTTCAGTGCTAAAGCGGATTTTTTGTTCTCTGGAATCTTCCATTTAATATCATCAATGATAATATAATCATTCCCTAAACCATGATATTTTCCAAATTTTAAATTTTCTACAATAAATTGCTCCATCAAATTTCTAAGGTATATACTTTAGACAATAATATTAAATTTTATTCATAATTCAAAAAAATTTCTAAAGTGAATTTTAATTAAAACTCATAATTATAATATAATATATTTTTTTGAATCAGATACAATAACTTTTATTATGAATAATAAAAAGATCTCCGTATCCATTTTTTTGTTTCTCTTGTTAGTCCCAATTAGTAGTGCTACAGCATTCACATATATAGATAATATAAAAGATGGAAATTACATCTTTTTCCTAATTGATCTAGAAAGTGGAGATCATCTTGAGCTCAGTTTAACTCATGAGGGAAGTGGCAATTTTACTCTTTTCTTGTTTAATTCACGACCCACAGATTCAAATGTAAACGAGGATAAATCTTTAAAATCAAGGATTTTTAATAGTCCCCATACAGTTGCATATAGTTTGGTAGATAATCCCTATCTTAATTATACTACTAATCAAACCAAGATATATTATATAGAAATAATACTTGTTAGTGGTGGTCCAGATACTTATACATTGATATCTACTCGATATCATGCCAATAATACATTAAACGATAAGGATTTAATAAGATATTATCTTCCAATCATACCTGGTTTCCGATTGGAATATTTATTAATCTCACTTACTTTCATGGTAGGAGTAATATTTATACTTTTTAAGAAGAATATGAGCAAATGAAATAATATTTTTAATATATCCAGAAATATCTTCTTTTAGATATTTATTTTAAATTAATTGGAAAAAATTGTTTTTCAAGATCCATTTGTTAAAAGCAATAACGGAGGATAAATAAAAATGTATGAGAAAAAGCCTTGGTTAAAATTTTATGATAAGCATGTCCCGGAATATATTGATTATCCAAGAATTACGATGTATAGCGCTGTATTAAAAACCTCTGAAAAATATCCTGATTCAATAGCTTATGATTTTATGGGATATGAATCTACTTATAAACAATTGATTGAACAAATTGATCAATGTGCTAAAGCCCTCTTTAATTTAGGGTTAAGAAAGGACGATCGGATGACAATAGCAATGCCGACAACTCCTCAAGGGATTATCTGTTTCTATGCTATAAATAAAATAGGGGGTATTGCAAGTATGATCCATCCTCTAAGTCCTCCAAAACAGATTGAATTTTTCTTAAACCTGAGTAATAGTACTTTTGCTCTTACAATTGATAAAATATATCCTAATTTCGAGAAAATTTTTGATAAAACACCCTTAAAAATATTAATACTAACTCAACTAAGTCAAGATAAAGTTGAAATACCCGAAAATCCACAAGTTGCCTGGTGGAAATACATCATGGCTAAAGATTATGCGGATATTCCAAATATTCAAGTAAATCCTAATGATATGGCAGCAATCTTATATTCTGGAGGAACGACTGGTGTGCCAAAAGGTATAATGCTCTCTAATTACAATTTTATAGCAGAAGGAACTCAAACCGCGACATGGATGAATCTATCAGATAAAGATTCAGCTCTTGCAATATTACCAATTTTTCATGGTTTTGGACTTGGAATATGCGTTAATGGAGTATTTATGGGTGGTGGAAAAAGTATTTTAGTTCCCTCATTTACACCTGATCAAGTTGCTGATTTAATTAAAACTAAAAAACCTAACTTGATATTTGGGGTTCCTACTTTATTTGAAACTCTTAGTCGAAACCCTAACTTTCAAAACACAGACTTAAGCTTTTTAAAAGCGGCATTTTGTGGTGGAGATACTCTACCAAGGACTACAAAAGAAAAATTTGAAGAAATTTGTAGAAATAATGGCTCAAATGTTCAACTCCGGGAAGGATATGGATTAACAGAAGCGGTTACTGGAATTTGTGCTATGCCATTAGGTGAATATAGAGAAGGAAGTATCGGAATTCCTTTTCCTGATATGATGATGAAAATAGTAAAGGTTGATACGTTAGAAGAAGCTCCAATTGGTCAAGAGGGTGAATTGTGCATTCACGGACCCGCCGTTATGTTAGGGTATCTCAACAAACCTGAAGAGACTGCTAAAACTTTAAAAAAACACAGCGATGGAAAAATTTGGCTCCACACCGGAGATATCGCAACAATGGATGAAGATGGATTCTTCTATTTTAAAATTAGACTTAAAAGAATGATAAAATCATCTGGTTTTAATGTTTATCCCGTTCAGGTTGAAGATCTTCTTTATAAACATCCTGATATCCTTGAAGTCTGTGTTATTGGAGTACCTGATGAAAAACAAATCCAGAAAGTAAAAGCATTTGTAATTCTAAAAGATCTTAAAAAAGAAAGCAAAGAAATGGAAAAAGAATTGATTGATTACTGTAATGAAAATTTGATCAAATGGAGTTGCCCCCGGGAAATTGAGTTTACCGATCAATTACCTAAAACTTTAGTTGGAAAAATTAATTTTAAAAAGTTAGAAGAACAAGAAATCGCAAAATTAAGGGCAGCAGGAAAATATTTCGGAGAATAATACTATTATAGACATTAATATTAGTTTCTAATCATTTTTGTTTTATTTCAAGATTTCATAAAGAAAACCTTATTAACGAAATTCGACATATAAGTCTTTTAAATCATTGAGGTTTTCAATAAACAAATTTTATATTTTGTATAATGTTTTTTTCAATATCAATAAAAATTAATTCAAATAAAGTGATATAAAATTTCCTTCGAAGAATTAAGCAAAAAATTAGCTAA
>JABXKB010000224.1 GCA_013375485.1 Promethearchaeota archaeon
GCAAATTTCACCTGAACAATTTGGACAAGTATAGAATTCTTCTTGCTCTTTGAGCCACTTTTCGACTCCAATTTCTTCTATCTTTTTTAAATTATTAACCATATTCACAGAATACTTTTCATGATAATAAGCATTAAGTTTTTGTAATTTTTGACAAGGAAAGTTCTCACATTCATAACAAAATTCTAATTCTTTTTTTCTTAATGCGAGACAATCTCTTCTTATAAACGCACAATTTTTATTCCTAATTCGACATCCCTTACAGCCTATTTTATACCCTCTCTCCTCTAATAGATCTTTTTTCCAGAGGAGATATTGCCTACAAGCGCCGCAATATATACCGCAGGGTGCTGCTAAATTATTATCAACCATTTTTTTACCACTTATACTTTTATTTTTGATAATTTTGTAAATAGTAGTTCCTCTTGCTGAAGTATTTTTAATACGGTATTTTGTAATTCATATAGATCTGCATGATCCAAACATTCAGATTTATATTCATCTGCAGTATATTGTAATGTCTTAGCAAGAAAAGTCCAGTTTTTAGCAGATTCTCTAATTAAAGGTAAAGATTCTTTCAAAATCCCGAATTCTTCATTATTCCAAGCTTTTGGACCTTCTCTTAACTTAGGATGATTTACTAATTCTTCTAAAAATTGATTGTATAAGTTTCGGAAACTCGCCCCACCTGTACCCCATGTTTCTATATAACCATGCATCATTTCAAACATCAATCTTGCACGCGAGATTGATCTGCCTGAAGGGTCTTTTGTTTCACCTTTTAATTTCTCTTTCCATTCAGGAATCGATCGTGCAAATAATTTGAGTCCTTGAATCCCATTATTATTCATTGAGGGTCTTAACATATTATTTACTACTTTTTGAATCGCAAGTTTAACGCCCGCAGCTAAAGGAGGATGTTTTCCATCTGGTCTTCTTTGCATAGAAAACTGCGTGTTATTTGGACGCATAAATTTAGGTCCATATTCAGAACTACGTCCTTTCTTTAAGTGTTCTATTTGAACCTCTTGAAAACCCTCAAACTCAGAGTCTCCTATATAAGAGATGCCTTGTTCTTCATCATAACCCGCTAAAGTTATTGCATGACCTCCAAAATGGATATCTCCCTCTTCTTCAAAATAGGGCAGAAAGCCTAAATCAATCTGAAGAATTAATGGAATATCTTTATTGATCATTTTTTTTGATTCTTCCCATCCTTTATCGTCACTTGTGAAAGATTGCTTTCTTAAAGTGATTCCTAATAGACGGCATGCTAATGAATTAGGCTCAATAGTTCCTTGTTTACCTCCCAGAAAGAAGGGGATATCTGATTCGGGAATAAAAGACACGTTACTGGTAGTATCAAAAAATCCAAATCCCATGGTGGCATCTAAACCGAATGCCATTGGTTCTGACATGGGAAATCCATAAAACTCAAAAAGATCTCTCAATGAAGACGATTCACAATGACGACCAACCCTGTGGATAAATTTATTTATCATATACTTCTGGATCAACTTTACCTTCTCCTTTCTTAATTTCTTCTAATACCCAATTCAAAAACTCTATATCAATTTCTAATATCTTAATAGGATGTACAAAAAGACCTCTTACATTTAAAGGCATATGAGAATTCTCTCCCAACATATCTTCCAATCCCTTTATATTTATTTTTATCTTGTTTATAGAATTGGTAAATGCTTCGATTTGTTGCTCTTTCGTTAATATTGGAAGCATAGAAAATGCAACATAGAAGTTTTCATCATTTTTTCCTATAAATTCTTTTATAGCATTGTATGTCTTCTTTTTCAAGACTTCAAATCCATAATCCGTAATTCTATATACTTTACGTATACGGTTATCAACTTCTTCTCTATAGGAATCTACTAATTTACTTTTCTCAAGATTATTTAAATCGCTATAAATAGATGATTTTCCAATACTAGTCCAATCTCTCATTCCTCTTTCATCAATTCTTTGATTAATACTATAAGCATGACTTGGAAATTCTGCTATCAAACCTAATACAACAAATTCCCGATGATTTAATTCATAATTACTTTCTATGGTCATAATAACATGAAATGATATTTTTAATTATTATTTATTAATATTCTCTTAATAGAATATTATAAGCTAAGAATATTATAAATCAAGAATATATAAATATTACGAATTTCAAAAATTATTAGTGCGAAAAAAAAAGTATTAAGAGTAGTTTTTATCCTTGAAATCTTTTTTCAAGTGTTTTCTGATGTATATCGAAATCCAAAAAAAATCCAAATCCTAATAAAACTAGAATATCAATTAGTAATCCGAAAGACCCATATATACTCGAGAGAAATATTACTCCTAAGACTAAAGGAATTGATGAGAAATTAAGAATAAAGAATTAATAAAATTTATAAAAGGAAAAATCAAAACAAAATGTAACCTTTTCAATTTTTAACAAAAACTGAATGTGAAATGCAGCATGAGTAGAATTATTACAAAAAAGAGAGTAATTTTGATTTTGTTTTTTCTCTCTGTTTTTATTACAGGAACCGTTTTAATTTTCACAGTCCCTTTAAGTGTTAAAAGCACTTATGGACTTACAACGCGAACTTCAGATGGAGTAACGATTTCTTTCAATGTCTTCGAACCACAAGAAAGTCTTTATCAAAAGTATAATGACAACAATAATAAAAAAGCTATTATAATTGGACACGGCAACATGGCAAACAAGGAAATACTGAAAGGATATGCTATCGAATTGGCTAATGCAGGTTTTGTTGCCGTAGTGTTTGATTTCAGAGGACACGGACAAAGCTTAGGGGAACTCGATCGAGGAGAGATAATTGATGATGTTAGAGCAATTAAAGAGTATTTAAATTCTAGAGATGATGTTGACATACATAATCTTGGATATATAGGTTATTCTATGGGGGGCTTCCCAGGAAATCAAATTATTTCAGAAGATACAGATTTCAAATGTTTCATTGGAATTGGAACAGGTTTACCCTCAGAAGATTATCATCCTGAATATTCAATAAAAGCCAATTCCAATCGAAGCTTAAATATCCTTATGATTCAAGCTCGATATGACGAAGCAGTTACTGTATCAAGACTAAAAGATGGTATGGCATTAAGACTCGATATGAATCCTGAGGATATCGATGTAAATAAACTCTATGGAAGCTTTCAAGATGGTAACGCTTCAATGATCTTCCTAGACGATAACACTAATCATCTATTACTCGCTTGGGATCAAGATTTTGTAAGAGAAGCTAGAAATTGGGTGATTAGTACATTTCCAGATGTAAGACAACCCGACGAGAATTTTTATGTAAATATAAGATTTATTATCTTGATATTTCAATTAATAGGCGGTATTGGTTTGTTTTTTTTAATTGTTGATCCTCTTTTCGACTTAATCTTGAAAATTAGAAAAGTAGATCGAGATGACGAAGCAATTTTAAAATTAGATTTGCCTGATGTGTCAATAACTAATTTAGCATTACGAACAGTTGCATATTCTTTAATCCTTGGCTTACCAGGAATACTTATTTTCATACCATTATATTTCTTTCCTTTATTTACAGCTGGAAATGTTTTAATGCTTTTATGCGGTCAAATGTTTGCAATCTTAATTTTACTTTGGAGAATTGGGAGGAAAGCTGATACTTCTTTAAAAGGCATTTTAATTGGACCATTTAAGAGTAGAAAGAATTTCATTAACCAAATATTATTAGGAGTAATCCTAACACCAATTTTGTATATAATCATCTATTTATCAATAGGGCTAAACTATTTTGCTATAGTTCCATCTCTCACTAAGATATTATTCATTCCAATTTGTTTTGCGATATGTTTCTTTGTCTTTCTCGTATACAGCTTACTAAACCAAACAGTTATCCAAAATAAAATCAATAATGGATTTAAAGGACAGATAATAACGGGATTAATTACTTTTGGGGGACAGATTTTGTACATGATAGTATACCTCCTAATTTTTAGCTTTTTATTAGGAAGTTTTTTCAATTTTGGAGTTTACTTGCCTATTACTATACCTACCACTTTACTATCGAGTTTTGTCTTTGTTGCTTTATATAAGAAAACAGGAAATATAATCTCAAGCACTTTTATAAACGCCTTTATCGTGACAATGATAACTATTACGGTATCAGTTATTTAAATTTCCAATTTCTTTTTTTTTTATAAATTCTACTTGCTCAATACTTTTTTTAACAAATTAAAAAAAAAAGGTTTATAAATTAGAATTTTAGATATTAGAAACTATTTGTATATTATTGAAGATTAACCGTTCTCACTATTGGAATTCTTATCTATTTCCTTTACATAGATTGGAGTTAAATCAGTTATTAATAGTTTTGAATTACTAGTCGAAATTAAATTCCCTCTCATATCATATATTTCAGCGATTGCATGAAGAAAATTACGACTTTCATTAATTACCTTTCCTTGAACTTTAACCTTTTCCTCAACTTTAATTTTTCCTATAAAATCAACATGGAAATCTATACTAATTGGAAACCCTTCATAACCTAAGGTGGCTACTGCCATGCCAATAGCATTGTCCAACAAACCGCATTGTATTCCTCCATGGAATAAATTAACTGGATTCGCCATTTCTGGTCTTATGAAAAATTCTAATTCTACAAAACCACGTTCTACATTTATTATTGTTCCATTTAACCATCTGACATAAGCAATTTTAGCAAAATTCTTTAATTCTTTACCTTTCCAAGAATTAAAAAATAGTAACATCCGTTTTGAACGTTTATCAATATCTTCACGCATATTAGATCATCACTTAAATCTCTTTTCCAATGTTTTTTGATGTATAGCGAAAGCTAAAAAAAGGAATCCAAATCCAAACCCTAGTAGAACTAAAATATCGATTATTAATCCGAAAGACCCAAATGCACTAACTTCTCCTAATCCAACGTTTATTACATCAAGACAATATGTAATTGGAGATATTACAGCAGTTGGAATTGAAGCAATTGGCATAAAAAGTGGGCTGATAAATAACAATGGAAATTTAATTATAATTTGTAAAATCATTGTATTTCCAGGATTTCTTGTTGGTGGAGCGGAGATTATCAAACTAAAACTAGAAAAAACCAACGAAGCAATAATCATACCAGCAATAATTAGAAAATAATTAATGACTAATCCACTTGATAAGAATATTACTCCTAAAACTAAAGGAATTGATGAGAATAACAAGCCATATATAAATGAACCCCAAATACTACCAATTAATATTGTTTTAATTGAAACTGGACAAGTAGTTAAACGCTCAAAAGTGCCACGCATAGTCTCCCATGGAAAAATGATTGGTCCCAATGAAGTTGAAGTTAAGAAAAGAACCATTGCTATTATTCCAGAATTAAGGTAAATCGGGGATATATTTCTTCCTATTGTAAAAGCAAAAAATAAAATTACCGGAAAAAAAATTCCTTGAATTAATACTGGAGGTTTATTATAATAAATTTTCAAATCTTTTTTAGTAATTATGAAAGATCTCTTTATTTGAGTTTTAAAATTATTAAACCTAGATTTTTTAGCTATTAAGAATTCCTTATTAATTTCTCCCACCTCTTTCAATGATTTTTAAAAATGCATCTTCTAATTTTGGTTGATGTGTATTTAATTGTTTTATAATAAGATGATTCTCTTTGATGAAATCTACAATTTCACAAATTCCTTCGTGAATATCTTCCACAATTACATGAAAACCTTCTCTTACCTCTTGAGCTTCTATTACTGTATTCAATTCCTCAATTTTAGTTTTACTTACTCCGTTAGCAAAAAAAAAATCGATTGCTTTATATTCTTGAGTTAACATTTTCAAGTTTTTAGGAGTATCTAAACTTATGATTTTGCCATAATTAATAATTGCGATTCTATGACATAATTCATTTGCGACTTCCATATCATGGGTTGTAAGGAAGATTGTTACACCTTTTTCATTATACTCTCTAATCAATTGCTTAATTATGCGAGCAGATTGTACATCTAATCCACTTGTTGGTTCATCAAGAAATAAAATTTCTGGATTACTCATCAGACCCATGCATAACAATAATCTTTGTTTCATTCCCTTCGAATATTTCATTGATTTCAAATTACGCTTTTCATATAATTCGAATTTCTTAAGTAGAGCCTCTGCGCGTTTTAAGCGAATTTTTTTAGGAACACCATAGATTTCTCCAATAAACATTAAATTTTGTAATCCTGTCAGGTCAAAATATACATTTGCTTCCTCAGGAACATTTCCTGTAATTTGCTTGACGAGAATTTGATTTTTCCATACATCATGCCCAAAAATAGATACATTCCCTTTAGTAGGTCTTAATACACCTGTCATCATCCGAATTGTGGTAGTTTTTCCAGCACCATTTGGACCTAAAAATCCAAATACTTCCCCCTTTTTCACCTCAAAGCTAATATTATCAACTGCGCGAATAATACCCATTCTTCCCTGTGGACTATTTGGTCCCATTTTCCCATGATTCCCTCTTTTAGGGGGATCAAAATGTTTAGCCAGATTATTTACAACAATAACACTCATTATAACACCTTTTTTATAAGAATCTTCTTATTTCTCTTCTTCTAATTGAATGTGCTTTAAAAGATCGTTGATTGGTTGATCTCCGTGACATTTGATAATTTGATTTAAAGTACACCCTTGTGGATGATTTTCTTTTATTTCGGGTTTATCACATGCACATTCTTTTGTTTCTTTCATTTTCATTTTTTAATACCTTTTATTTTTTATTTTCGATTATTTTTAATTCAATAGAAAAAACACACACTCTCTCTTATGTACTATCTCATTATTCAAATTGATATTTAAGCTCTTGACCTCAATACTTAGCTGATCTAACTTTTCTTCAATTGTTCCTACAATCATAGTCGTATTTCTTGTTGTTAAAAAATTTATTGATCCAACTTTCATCTTTAAGACCTAAATTAAACTATCATAACAGAGTTTTCTATAGAATTTTTAATTAGTTAAATGATAGATTAAACTAATCAAACCATATATTTAAATATTTCTAGAATCTTTATATTATAAGATTTTGATGGTTTAAGGATATGACGAAAGAAATAGATCTTGAAAATATAGGTACTTACATAAAAGCTCTACATTGTCAAATTCGATGGGTTTTAATAGACATTTTACGAGATGGTCCAAAATCTTCTGATGAAATTTTTAATCATCTTAAAAGTGTAAGGGAAAATATAGATGATAATAACCAGTGTCATGGAATGTGTGGTAAAGGAGATTTTAAGAATTTAAAGAAACCAAATTTATATTATCATCTTAGAGAATTAGAAAGTGTAGGTATTATTAAATCAGATTACAAGCCAAGTGAAAGTAAAAGAGCTCCTGAAAAAGTATGGAAGTTAAATTTGGAAAAATTAACAATAAATTTGAAATAAATTAAAGCTTATTCTTTGATAATGTTTATAATCGCATATTTTTTAGCAAGGTCCATAGATTTCACTAAAACTCAAAAAATTAATATACTATTAAAAGTGAATTTAACTAAGAGTTTACCTAAAAAAAAGGAAAATTTTACTTTCAGAGAATATACGATAATAATGACTTAAATTTTTATTATAATACTAGATGATGCTTGAATGTTGAGACGTAAAAAAGAACGGACTCCATCTAGAAACTTTTGTGTAATTTGTGGAAGATATACTAATGATAAAAAATTTCCGAAGGATAATTGGACAAATCAATTTTTTTTATGTCGTAATTGTAAAAAAGTCTGGTGCGGCGCTTGTATGGGTCAAGTAACGGCATTA
>JABXKB010000225.1 GCA_013375485.1 Promethearchaeota archaeon
GAAATGAGATAAAAGATGCGAGATTATTTGGATTAAAAATAAGTAACACGGCTACGGTGCTCCTATTTTACATAATTTTACCCCTAATGCTAAATTTAATACCATATTATCTATATTTAAGTGTAAACATGATTGAATATCCTCTATCAAGCTTCCCAACCGATCCTCTAACGATTATTTCTCTGCTGGCTTTTATCGCCATCCCGACTCTTTTGATTCCGCTTTTTATCTATATTCTCTTAAAATGCATTATAAATCGGAAATTCTTTCGGGAGCAAGAAGGTTTTAGGGTGCGGTGGTTCGGGTTTCGACTGGACAATACATCGCTAATCGTTCTTTTTTTATTGTCAATTTTCAGTCTTATTCTTGACATTCGAGCATTAATAACCTATATCAATAATATCATGGTTTTTCTTAGATTCTCTTTTCCTCCATCATCATTACTTATTCTGCTCTATTCATCGATAACGTTGGTATTAATTACAATTAATTTTCACATTTACACGTTAGTTATATGTGCAAAGAACAGAAAATTATCAAGGTAAATCTCTGACTTTATATTCATTAATTAATTGAAGGAATAAAAAATGCGATATATCCCAAACATAAGAAAGAAGGAGTGTTAATCATATCTTCAACCTTTTATTCGGTTTTCAATACCATAATTTCTTTAAACCTTGTAATAGGATGTGCCTCATCATTACTTATTGGTTTTTTTTATTTTAAACCTCCAGAAAAAAGGCGCGTTAGATTGCTCGTTGGGGTGAGTTCAATTATTTTTGGGTGCGTAATGGTTATTATCTCGCTATTTGGTATTTTAAGTTTTAACTCCTACTTGGAAGTACTGAACTCAGAAGGAGTACCTGCAAGCGTGTTTAACTTGAATATAATTTTCATTTTGTTTTTTTTAGGCGTTCAGCCTTTTGATTTCCTTTGGGGGATAAATGCTAAATTGTTGGGTTACTTTTGTGTTGTGTAATCAACAATTAAGAAAATAGAGGTGTGAACGGTAAAAATGTCAAAATGTCCGTATTGTAAAGAAGATTTTCATTTAGAAGATTTTTTTGAAGTAGTTACTAAGGAAACGAAAAAAGGAAAAATAAGGACAAACTTCCGTGATTTTAAAGGAGAGGTTTATGGTGTGAGAGGGTATGGGGTTAAAATGTGGGCTTGTCCTAGTTGTGATACGATTTTGGGGTTTTCAGAAGTGGCTTCTGCTACTTAGGGGTAATTTTAGGGGTAATCTTAGGAGGTAACGAGGTTGTGTTATGTTCCGGAGTTTTTACTGCAAATCGGGTTTGTGTGAGTGGCGACGATCCGGTAAAGTTTAGTCTTGTTTCGAAGTTGAGAAGTTGTGTTCCTTAATATACTTTTTTTCATTTACTATTATAGATAAAAAGTTCAACTAGATTATGAATAAGGTAGGAAAATTACTTCAAGCTTTACTGGGTTTAATTGCAGGCGTGGTATCGTTAGGGGTATCTTTTTACGCGTGGTTTGAACTGAATAGTCCTATCGTGATTCTCTACTTTGTTGTTTCATTTTTAGAGCTTGGATTTGTTGTTGCTCTTGTTTATTATATTGTTAAGAAAGGGTAAGGGTAGAGTTTTTTGTACTTTTCGCTATAAGATTTAGGCTTAGAGTGAATCGGGTTTGTGTTGAGTGTTGACGATACGAGTTAGTTTTGCAAAATCGAAGTTGAGAAGTTGTGTTCCGGATTATAATTTTTTGTTTTGTTAGCCGTAAATAGTTATAACATTTTTTAATGAGCTCTACTTTTTGAGATATAGCGATGGGATCTTATTACGATTGGGAGAAGAAATTTAAAGATTACAAGAAAAACACTAAGAAGAAACCTCCTAGTGAAAAAGGCTTAGAGCTTTCTAGGGAGGATTTTGAAGAGTATTTGAAGAAATGGAAAGAAAAGCACCTGAGTTGAGGGATGTGTAAGGAGTGAGGGTGCGTTTCGGTTGATAATTTTGGAGAGAGATTCTACCATCTCTTCGCATTCTTTAATGATTCTAAGTAGGAAATAATTCCTACGCTACATTGAAAAACCCTCTTATTTATTTTGTACATGTGAAAATGAATTCATAAACTAAGTTATACGCTTCTTATATTTAAATAGAACGATTAGCGACAATATTGAGATTAGAGTAATTAAAAGACTTAAGTCAAAGCTTGGAATTACTCCTTGAGGTGTAGATTCTTCAGTGCTAATCAACACAACAATAATCGATTTAATTTCCTCCGCATTTCCGGCATTGTCAACAGAGTAATAAGATATTTCATAGGTACCGGGGCTATAGGGCGAAAAATTGAAGGGCTGAGCGTATTGAATCCAATCTGAATCGTTAATCTTATATCTTATTATAGATATCCCAGATCCAATGTCATCAGCAGTTATTCTAAAAGATGTAGAAATATTGATCATATTTGGATTATCGTGTGGAATGTAGAAAATTGTAGAAATTGGATTCTGATAATCATAAATATTTCCTCTATACAAATAGGTAGCATTATCATTTGTACCGATATTTCCCCATGTATCGTTGGCAAAGAAATAGAAATTGAAGCCATCATTCCAGTTCAAGTGTGAGATATCTACTTCATAAACCCAATCTCCGTTTCCTACACTTATCATTGATCTATTTAGAAAAATTCCAGAAGAGTTTTCACATAAATAAACCCAATGCAATGGGGAACTATCAAAGACAGTACAATTAATCCTAATGCCTTTATGATAATATTCAGGAATGGTTGTATTTAGGTAATCCTCAGAAAAGTCGAATATAATAACTGGGGGGGAGATTTCTTGAATATTAAGCCATTGCATTTCATATCCCGTGTAATTTTGATCTATTAAAATTGTAGTAATGTTGTAAACTCCATTTAGATACTGGGAAATATTTATTAGAGAATGGCTCTCTGTTTGTTGTATTAATTGACTATCTACAAATAATTGCAGATTTCCTGGAGTTGAGTTTAAATTGAATATAGTAATATTTACAATTGGATTGAAGGAATCAAATAAATTTTCTTGAGTTCCATTAAATAATATTAACATATGAACACCCTGTTTATAAAGAATAAACGATTGCCAATCTGTAGAGGTCCACGCTCCATCGTCATCCATCGCATGCCATCGAAATTGATAACCAGTCTCATTTGCTGGTAGATCTTTAAAAGCATAGGTATATTCATCATTGAAATTATCAGAAACAGTAAAATTTTGATAGTTAAATTCAAATTTAACCTCATTTATAATTCCATCAATATCAAACCAAGAGCAGTTATATACATAATTCAAATTTGGGGCATAAGTGTTTATCGATGGTATGGTGATTCCTGAGTATTGAGGTAATGAATTAATCTTAATAAAAATGGAGGAATAATTCATAGCACCAGAAGTGTCGTTTACGAAACAAGTGTAGTTATACAATCCGTTCAATAAGGAATTATTTGTCTCGAAAAAGACAATATTTGTATTGTTGTTCCAAAATCCACTCTCGACTCTTACGCCGTTCCTTTCGATCCAGTAAGTTAAGTTGTTAGCGTCTCTATCTATTCCATGCCAAGAAAGTGAATACCCTATAGTACCAACATTGACTGAAAAATTATCAGTTAAATTATAGATTTGAGGAAAATGATTAGCTAATACAGTAACTAAAACTGTTGAACTATTTACTTTTGATCTAGTTGTATTAACAAAACATGTAAAGTTATAGATATCAGGGCTAAGATCAGATAAAGTTGAAAAATTAATCTGGGATCCATCCCAATCTCCTTCTTCTATTATTGTTCCATTTTGTAATATCCAATAAGAATCATAATTTGAGTAATCATCAATAGGGATCCAAGTTATAGATTTCGTAGTCTCACTTTCAAACATAGTAAAATTTTCTTGAATATTTATAAAATAAGGTAATTTAAATCCATATTTTACAAGGAATAAATCAAAAACTCCACCTGTTCTTCCTGTAATATAAAGATCACCAAAAGAATCAAGTGCTATTGAATAAGGATACTCGTCCTCATCTCCACCCCACGTTAAATCCCAGATACTTTCACCTGAACTATTAAATTTTACTAGAAGAATATCATTCCTAGAGGCGGTATAAACATAAGGGTCTCCTATAATATAAATGTCATTAAATACATCGATTGCAATCTCCTTGGCTCTCTCATCATCAGGACCACCCCATCCCTTTGCCCATTCATAAGATCCCGTACTTCCATTGCTAAATTTATAGAGAACCATATCGTAATCAGAGCTAAAGAAAGATTGTGTTGACCCACATACAAAAAGGTTATCATACGAATCAACTACAACTCCTGAAAAATCACATAAATAAGCGGTAGGTGATCGATATGTCCATTCTTCGTTACCAGAACTATTGAATTTAATTAATAAATGTCTAGTAGCAGATGAAGTACCTGCACCATAGATAAAATCTTTGCTATCGATTACCAAATCATACAGTCTTTCATGAGCGCTAGTCAATCCATATGTGTAATTCCATTTTAGTACACCCAAATTATCAAACTTTATAAGAAATATATCATAATTTCCTAAACCAAAGCTATTTGTCTCACCAGCAATATATAAATTACCTACTGAATCAATAACGATTCCATTACCAGTTTCAACACCATCCCCCCCCCATGTTACATTCCATTGGTATGCGCCAAGATTATCAAATTTAGCAAGAAACACATCACTTAGAGTTCTCCCTGTGAGATATATGTTATTCGATGAATCTATTGCTATACCATTAGCAAACTCTGGATTTAATCCACCCCAAGTAATATTCCACAATAGATTACCAGAAATATCAAATTTTAATAGACAAACATCCGTACTTCCCTCTCCAAAACTCATTGTACTTCCTGCAACATAAATATTATTTAACGAATCTGACTCTATAACTCTGCCATGATCTTCATTAATTCCTCCCCATGTAATATTCCACTCCTCAACAAGCGGAATTTCTCCAGAAGGTTTTGGAAGATTAACATCACTTTCGTTCTCATTGTTTGAATAATTTCCAAACAAGGATTTAATGATTATTAAAGTATTGAGCGAAAAAAAAATAAAAATAAACAAAATATAGATTCTTTGTTTTTTCATTTCAATTATTTCTCAAATTTTTATCTTAATATTAAATAAAACGCTTATAAATATAATTTTTTTTCTTTTTTTTGTTCTCTTGGGCAGGAGGAGTGTGAAGGTTTGTGTGGTTAGCGGCAGACGATACGCGTAAGTTTAGTTTCGAGATTGAAGTTGAGAAGTTGTGTTCCTGAATTTTACTTTTTTTTTTAATTTTTAAGTAATTGTTAGTTCACTAATTGCTTTCCTTCCCTGTGTTGGGGTTGTATTCCGGAGTTTTTACTCCAAATTTTTTGTTAATTTATTAACATAGGCAATCTCAATTTTAGAAACAGACTACTAAACATCGCAAGGAAACTGTTTCTTCAAATTATCCGAATCAGAATTTTCGCAATTATCAAGTAGAATCTGACATTAAACCATTTAGTATTTGACTTCATTTTAGGATATCTTTGAAAATGAATTATTAGAAGAAATCGAAGATTTCAGCTGATTTAACAGATTATTAAAAAAAAAAAAGAAGTAGAAGAATAAAACTATTTTGAACCTTGTGTAATATTAAGAGATCTTTTTCTGAAATAGATTAATACACTTACAAAAATTACAGCAATTAATGAAAAAAAAGCAAATCCCGCTATAGTACTTGGTGGTTCTATAGTACTTGGTGGTTGCGGATGGTCGTCTGGATCCAGAGGATCTGTTCCTTGCGCTATCTCATCACCATCGTTCCAGGTGTCACCATCGGTATCTTCTAAGTGAGGGTTAGTATTAGAATCATATTCTTCGAGGTTAGTTAAGCCATCTTCATCAGGATCTTCATAATCATCGGCTGTATTAAGGTTGAGATTATTATCATATTCCCATTTGTCTGGCATTAAGTCATTATCAGAATCAGAATTATTAGCCAACGAACCACATTGACATTCTATGCCGTTGGTTAGCCCGTCTCCATCCAAGTCTAATCCCGTATCGTTAGTTAATGGATCTAATCCACTAAAAACCTCAAATCCATCTAACATCCCATCACCGTCGGTATCGTTTAAAAGTGGATCGGTAACTCCGTAAAACTCGAAATAGTCATCTAAACCATCCCAATCAGTATCTTTTACTCGCGGATTGAGACCGTTATCGATCTCAAAAAAGTCTGTAAGATTATCACCATCAGCATCTCCAAATAAATATTGGATTATTTTTGGACTTCCAGGAGGATGATTATACCAATAAACTACAATTCTGATTTTATAACCTGTAATATTATTAAATCCACCAATCGAAACATTACCAGAATAAAATCCAAATCCTGTGCTTGATGGGGCATCTGGAATGAGATTGAACGCTTCGATCGTGGTATTTTCTGCTACGCTACATAGGGTTATTTGTATCGTTGATATCGAACCGTGACCGTATAAGAAAAATGAATAATCTAATCGAGTACCGTTAAGAATAAATGTTAACGAGCCTACTTTAGTGTCGAAAACTGATTCTCCTGAGATTCCGTCATACTCTTGTGGATGTTGGACATCTCCTAATCCAGTTGAATAAGATACTGTGCGTGAATTTGTATATGAATACTGCTCTTCCATTGAAATAACTCCATCTCCGTTAGAATCAGAAGCCTGTGTAAAGGAACGCAGGAAGTAATAAGTGAAAACTCCGTGACCGAGGGCAGAAGTTTCCCAGCTATCCTCTGTTTTTTCACATGCTGTCATAAAATACCTATTTGGTCCTTGAGCTTCATCAATCATGCCCCCACTACCACAAGAGTCTATAATAATATACTGTTCAGAGCAACTTACCCAATCCAAATAATTATTAAGATCGGTATCGTAAATTCGTTTACTATTGTCAGCCATTGAATCATATGGACAAATGTAGTTAGTGAACGAACCTTTCCCGCCGTGTCCTGAGAAATAAAAGAAGAAAATATCGTCGCTTTTAATAATAAAGCTAATCATATTAAATGCGTCTACTATTGCATCCTTAGTTGCCGCCAAATCCACTAGGAGGTGAACGACAATATCGTCAAAACCATAGTCGTTATATAATCTTGAATTAATGGAATTCGAGTCATCTGAACAATAGTTCAAATCATTTGAAGATCCAGGATAATCTTCTACTCCGATCACTATAGCAAATGCGCGTTTTTCGGTTAAAGCAGAGGTTTGGGGAGGTATTATCTCCTGTGCTGAATCAACCGTAGGAGGATTAGTCCATGGAATCAGTAAAACTAGAGAGATACAAAGTATGAGGTAAATTAAAAATTTATATTTATTTTTATTTGTCATTTGGTATCATTTTTATTTATGTTGGACATATTTAAATAGTTTTAGCAATCGTAATTTTTGTATAGATTTTATTGGAAATAATAGATTGAGTTGTTTCTATTTCATCCTTCAGAATAATTGACCATCGCCAAAATGAGAAAATGATAGACAATTTTTTATCTTGAAATAAATATTGACATAATTCTTTTTAAAGCTAGTTAGATAGTATCCTTTCAATAATTAGTCACTCAAATAAAATCGTATACGAATTGGACACCAATTGAACCTTTGGAGCAAGACGAGCGTACCCGTAAAAGACGGGATTGGTGAGATGGGGGTGTACGTGCCGAGCTTTCGGGCGAGGTATTCAGCCCGCCATTCTCAATAGCGCAAGTGTGTGGCACTCGAAAGAGGAACCAAAGGTTCAGGCTTAGAGTGGAACAGGTTTGT
>JABXKB010000446.1 GCA_013375485.1 Promethearchaeota archaeon
AGGAAGGCTTTGCTTTAGAGCCAAATGATGAAGTGATGGTAAAAAAATCAGACCATAAAGCTCAATTAATTACTTTTAAGGAAAAGAGTTTTTATGCTATTTTACGGGAAAAATTAAGATGGAGTGGGCAGATAAATAAATAATTAAATTAGCGTATAGCGTTTAGTATTTAGCGAGTGGGAGTTAACTGGTTACCTGACTTAAAGAAAAAAAATGTAAAAATTAGCATATGTTATGCGGTATATATTTTGATAATTATATTGTTGATGGTTAATGAATTAGTTCTATTCAACTAACTAACCAACCAGCTAACCAGTTATTATAACTGATAGACTAATGCATCGATTATACTATGAGGTGGATACAGAAATAAATGTTATTTCAGTTAAATATAAAGAATATGGCCTTAATAAAAGAATTGAATATTGAATTTGATGAAGGATTGAACGTTCTAACCGGTGAGACCGGAGCCGGGAAATCTATTATCATAGAAGCAATAGATTTAATTTTGGGAGGTTATACTTCTTCTGATTTAATACGAGATGAAGAAGATAGTTTAGTAGTTGAGGGTTTGTTTCTGTTAGCTCCTCAAGAAAAAGAGTTAATAGGTAATTTAAATTTAGATATAGAAATTATTGATGAAGAGGGAGATTTACTTATTAGACGGGAAGTTAACAAGAAAGGGCGGAATAAATGTTGGATTAACCAAAAATTAGTAAATTTATCCTTGATTCAAGATATAGGAAATATTTTAGTTGATTTACATGGCCAACATAATCATCAATCTCTTTTAGATTCGTCCAGACATATAGATCTAATGGATAATTTGGGAGGAGATAGAATTATTAAATATAGAAAAGAATTATCTGATACTTATCGAATGTGGCGAGATAAGAAAAAAAAGTTATTTCAGTTGATAAGAGATAGAGAGGAAAATTTAAAACGTATAGATTTTTTAAAATTTCAATTAGAAGAAATAGACAAAACTTCTTTGGTTAAAGATGAGGATAAGGTTTTAGAAGAGGAAGAGATGGTTTTAAAAAATGCGGAAAAAATTATTGAAACCATGGAAAAAGCTAATTTTATTCTCTATGAAGGTGGGATAGAGCAATCTTCAGTGAGAGATTCCTTAAATGAAGTTTCTGCAGATTTGGGAGAGATTGACTCTTTGGACCGACGGATAAAAAAAATAAGAGAAAATTTGAAAGAGGTAGGCTACCAATTTGAGGATATTGTTAATGAAATTGTAAAATATAAAGATGAAATTGATTTGGATAGCCAAAAATTAAAAGAGGTTGAAGGAAGATTAAATCTGATTAATAGTTTAAAGAGCAAATATGGCCACACTATAGAAGAAATATTGCAATATCGCCAAAAAATATATCAGGAATTAAAAGACATTGATTATAGTGAGGATAAGGAAAAAAAGTTAAAAGAAGAGGTCAATTCTCTGGAAAATAATATTTCTACTATTTCTCACAATCTAAATGTAAATCGGAGAAAGATTGCCCAGGATTCAGAGAAGATGGTGATAGGAGAGTTAGAAGATTTAAATATGAAGAAATGTCAGTTTAAAATTTTAATTACTAATTATGAAGATGATAACGGAGTAGAAATAGAAGGTAAAAAATATAAGGTAAGTCCAAAAGGGATAGATGATATTGAATTTATGATTTCTCCTAACCTGGGGGAGAGACTGCGCCCTTTAGCTCGAATTGTTTCGGGAGGAGAAGTTTCGAGAATTATGTTAGCTTTAAAATCAATTCTTTCAGAAGTAGATCAAGTTCCGACATTAATCTTTGACGAAATTGATAGCGGAGTAGGGGCACGCTTGGGTGAGGTAATCGCTCAAAAATTAAGGAATCTTTCTGAAAAAAGACAGGTAATCTG
>JABXKB010000226.1 GCA_013375485.1 Promethearchaeota archaeon
ATACAGATACCAACTTATAGAAACTCTACTCATTCAAAACAGAATAAATGAAGCACTTGCAGAGTGCCACAGACTGCCTCTGACAAATAACCAGGAAGCAAATAATCTCCTCAGCCTCTACGGAAAGATAAGCGAAAAGCACCCTGATAATAGCCAGATTCAGAATCTAATAGAGGAAACCTATCGAGAAGCAGAAGAGAAGGGACTGGAAGTCCACCTCCCCACTTCAAACCATGAAAGAGAGAAGATATCTCGCACTCCCGTCATCAATGCCCAGGAAGCATATAGCATTTTAACAGAAAAATCCACCAAAAATCCCCACTCCGATCAATAGGACAGGAGTAGCGTAGTGTAGGGGCTTGTCCCCGCAGATTTGAAGTGCAGGGCTTTATGCCTTCAATGGTTAATCTAAAAAAGTTTTCAAAAAAACAATTATTACAAGGAATGAATCTTGCATTAAAAAATGCACGTTTGCTCCTGAAAGAAGCGAAATTACTTGCTAAGAATAAAGCATATAGTAGAGCTTTTGCACTTGGTGTTCTTTCTTTGGAGGAGGCAGGAAAAGTAGTATTTCTTACGTTGTGCTACCATGAAGATAGGTTTACTCTTTCTGAAAAAGGGGCTAAAAAATTTTGGAAATTGTTTAGTTCCCATCCTGCTAAAATCTCTTTCTTTGAAGATTTTTATGCAGGTAAGTGGAAGTCTTTTCTTTTTGTGCGGAAACGCAAACATCAAAAAGAAACATATAAATTCCGAAAAAAAGTAATAGAACCATTATATAAAGCATATACTGATATTTATACCTATTTGAGAAGTCTTAAACTTTCCTCTGTTAGTGAGTTAAAATTAAGATGTTTTTATGTTGATAGTTCCAATAAAAAATTAAATTTTCATATGCCTTATAGTCCACCACCAAGAGTTATTAAAGGATTACTGTTGCTGGTTAAATGCCACATTGAAGATGCAGCAAAATTAAGAGATACATTTCGTAGGGCAAGGACTGCTGAGATATCAGAACAGGTGTATATGACAATGTTTAAGCATTACGATTTAAGAGCCACTTTACATGAACTTGAGAAAATGGACAATGCCTAAAAAGTCAATCTATGGGCCAATTAAAAACAAGTCATTAGAAAAAATCGTTGCTTCCCTTGTGGTATAAAGTTAACTAAACCAAATTGCACGGAAGAACATATTTTTCCAAGATGGTTTCTGAATAGGTATGATTTATGGAACGATACTCTTGTTTTACTTAATAGAGAGTCTATCCGCTCGCCCCGACGGAATAAATTGGAAATGCCCTGCATGTGACATTTTTGATTAGCAGAGGAATAAAAGATAATTATTGTCTTTGTTGCCGAATAATTTGAAAACTTGAAAAAATGATTATGAGAATGAGAAATACCAAAGCTGTCCCGAAAAAGCTGAATCAACTATGTTAATATAAAATGAAAAATTTAAATAACTTTAAAATCTTTTTAAGTAACAATGAGACCATTTAAATCCGAATTAGTACTAGAAGAAAAAATATCTGAATCTGTTTTCAGAGCATATCACGTAGGTTTTGAAGAGAATAAATTCAGGTTACAGCCATTGGTAGATGTAATAAGAAAAGTGATTCCAGAATTTGCACTTGGATATTATAAGGGCAAGGTGATACCAATTACACAAATTGTTGATAAGTTACAAGAGGCTGCGGTTACAGTATATGAAACTGAAAAATATCAAAAAAGAGGAGAATTTGGAGAATTAATTCTACACTTATTATTGAGAGATTTCTGTAGTACTATTCCTTTAATATCAAAAATTTATTTTAAAGATTCTAATAACGTTACTATCCATGGTTTTGATGGTGTTCATATAACAATAGAGGAAGGGAATAAGAAACTTTGGTTAGGTGAATCAAAATTATATTCGGATGGCAAACAAGGAATTAAAGATTTATGCAATGATTTAAAAGATCATATTAAAAGGGATTATTTAAGAAAAGAATTTAACCTTATCAAGCGGAAGATGCCTAAGGCTGTTCCAGAAATTGAATACTGGAGAAAATTAATGGATAAATATAATAAATTAGAAAAAATATATAGCGGAATTTGCATACCTTTAGTCTGTACATATTCAAGTAAGCTATTCAATAAACATAATAGTGAAACAGCCGAATATATAAAGGATTTCGTAGATGAATGCCAAAATTTAAATAAATACCTTAATGCTACAAAGATAAAAACAAATGTTGAAGCAATACTAATGCTTTTGCCTGTACCAGATAAGGACAAACTTAATAAAGAATTGGATAAAAGGCTCAAAAGGATGCAGAAAATATGAATATGCAAGAAATTCTCAGTTATATTTCCAGAATTGATTATATTCCATTAGAAAAGAGTTTTGCATTATCTAAAATGTGTAGTCAATTATTAGGCGATGAAAAAACTGAATCACGAGGAAGAGAATTTGTAATACGAATGTTGGATGTATGGGAAAAAATAGAGCCTAAAACTCATGACATTTGGAATGATCTAGTAGAGGCTGCTGGTCTTCATTTATATGTTGAATATAAGAAACTTTCTGGTTCATCTTGTATTAGGCATGAATATTTCAGATCAAAGTATTTACCAAATATATATTTTCACGAGGAACAAATGCAATTATTGCATATTCTTAATTCAGATAACAGTTTGATTTTAAGTGCTCCAACTAGTTTCGGTAAAAGTTTACTTATAGAAGAAATAATTGCAAGTAAAAGATATAATAATATTGTAATTATTCAACCAACGTTAGCATTGCTTGATGAAACTCGCAAAAAGCTAAATAAATACAGAAAATATTATGATATAGTTGTTAATACTTCACATATTTCGAAGCGTGAAAATGTGATATTTTTATTTACTGGTGAGCGAGTAGTTGAATATCAGAATTTTCCTAAGATTGATTTTTTTATAATTGATGAATTTTACAAACTTAGTATATCTAGGGATGATGAGCGCGCCCCAATATTAAATTTAGCTTTGTACAAACTAAAAAAAATGACTGATAAATTCTATATGTTGGGTCCGAATATTAAAAGCATCCCTAGTGGCTTTACAGAAAAATATAAATCAAAATGGCATAGGACAAATTTTTCGACAGTTGCAATAAATGTTAAAGATGTTACCGAAGAACAAAAAATCAAGAAAAAAGAAAAAGAAAATAAATTATTTGAACTTCTTACAAAACTACATGAGCCTACTTTGATTTATTGTTCTTCTCCAGGAAAAGCGAATGACTTAGTCAGTAAATTTATTAAATTCATCAATGAAAAGGGCAATACAAAAAATAGCAACAATAGCGATATAAAGGACTTAATCCAATGGATTGACGTAAATATACATAGAAAATGGATATTACGTAAAGCATTAGAATATAATATTGGGATACATCATGGAGCTCTGCCAAGACATATTTCAAGTTCAATTGTAGATTTGTTTAATGAATCATCTATTAACTACTTATTTTGCACATCAACATTAATAGAGGGAGTTAATACTTCAGCCAAAAATGTAGTTTTATTTGATAAAAAGAAAGGCCCAAAATTTATTGATTATTTTGATTTTCAAAATATAATAGGGCGTTCAGGTAGAATGTATAAACATTTTATAGGACATGTATATAAATTTTATCCTGAGCCAGAACAGTTAGAATTAAATGTTGATATTCCAGTTTTCACTCAAACTAAAGCTCCATTAGAATTGTTAATACAGATAGAAGAAAAAGATTTAAAAACAAAAAGTAAAGAGAAATTAGAAACCTTCAAACAACAAAATAAGGAGATTCAAAATTTATTAAAAAGAAATGCTGGTGTCCAAATCGAAGGCCAACTGGAAATAATTAGAATGTTACAAAAAAAGTTTAACTATTACTACCCTTTAATCTCATGGACAGGTATTCCGAATTTTGAACAACTTTTTACAGTTGTTACTTTGGGGTGGAATTATTTTCTTAAAGAAAGTGAATCAAGAGGTGGAGTCTATTCAGCGAAGCAATTAACATTTTTAATATTAAAATATTGTAAACTTAAATCTAGTAAAGGTCTTATAGAAAGCATGTTTTCTTCTAAATATTGGAGTGACAAAATACTAGATGAAGATGAAAGATTACAAAAAGTAATACATTCTGTTTTTCAGATAATTAGACACTGGTTTGACTATAAACTTCCAAAACTTTTAAATGTATTGTCTGAAATTCAAAGATACATTTGTGAAATGAAAAATAAAACCCCTGGCGATTATACAGTATTAGCAAATTTAGTAGAAAATGATTTTTTACCTAAACATCTCTCAATTCTATTGGAATACGATGTACCGGCGTCCGCAATAAGAAAAATTACAAAATATTTTAAAAAGGAATTGAGCTTTGAAGAATTAATTATAGAACTTAAAAAGTTTAATTTTAATAAAGTTAAGTTAATTCCATACGAACTAAATAAAATCAAATCAGTTATTAAATGATGCATTGGAAATGATGTCAAGTTTTGAAACTCGAAAAAACGATTTTGATTTAACTCTGGTTTTTGATATAATAAAATTGTCGATTTAATATAGTTTATATTTAACCTTTCCTTAAAAGAGGAAAATTCTTCAAAGGAGTTGATAGATTTCTAATAGACGCATTTTCAAACAGGAAAAAACCCAGATTGTTGAGAAGAGACTCAAGGATTTTATTCATATATTTCCTGCTCGCTTCCCTGCCTTTCGGGTCGCCTAATAGCAGATATACGGCACGCAGGAAGAAGTATCTAATGAAGACCAAGACTGGTTGGAACCCGATCCAGATTTAGTAATCTATGTTGAAAAAGAAATAGATATTAATTTTTATCAAAACTTTTGTGACATTCGAGGAGGTTTTTGATGAAGATTATGCTTGAGCCAAAACAACTGGAGACTCTCAAGAAGATGCTTGATAAGGTAGTGAAAGTAGGGGAGAAACTGGCTACTGAGTTGAAACGGGCGAATGACCTGAAAGAAAAAGAATCATAAAATAGGGAGGTATGCGGATGGAGCTTTTCCTGAAACTCTCAGGAATTTTATTGGGTGTCCTGGCCAGGACCTTGGTGCCGTATTTGAGAAAGCTAAGGCAAGGAAAGGTTAGGGAATTCAAAAATGGATACTGGCTGTCAGCCCTGGCCTCGTTTATCTTAGGCTTAATTACTACATTGTTAATCTTTCCAGAATTCAACATTACTCAACCTGGGGTTGGTGTTGAGGCATCAATTAAGCTATTTTGCCTTGCCTTCGGTTTTGGCTTCGGGTGGAATTCCCTGGTTTCAGAAGGGGCGAAATGGGGAGAAAGGGTCAAGAAGTAAGTAGATAATAGCCGGAAGAGGTGATGAGACAGTAAGTGATTAAAGTAAAGAGATATTTAGCAATTTTCATAATCGCCTTTGTAGTGTTAGGAGTAACTACAAGGGCTTTTTGCTATGAGACTGAGGTAACGGATATTAGCGGAGCTAAATACTTTCCTGCGGTGAAAGAGATGCTGTCAAAAGCAGGGGGAGTTGATATATCTGGTGATGTCTATAATAGAGTTATCTCTATACAAAGAAAGCTGAAGTTGACTTCCATAATTGAAGAAAAATTATCCAGTTTCAAAAAGAAGTTAAAACAAAATTTTACAGCATTAAGTAACAAATTATGTCAATATTATTTACACCGGCAAAAATAGGAAATATCGAAGTTAAAAATCGGTTTGTGCGCTCAGCAACTGCTGGATGTCTTGCTACTGAAGAAGGCAAAGTTAGTGAGCGATACTTGAATCTTTACACTAACCTTGCTAAAAAAGGGATAGGATTAATAATAACGGGGCATTTCATTATTCAACAGAATGGTAAGGCATTGCCCCGAGCTATTATGATTGATAATGATGAAGTAATTGAAGGACTTAAAAAACTTACAGATGAAGTACACAAGCATGGGGCAAAGATTGTTGCTCAGATTAATCATACAGGAAGACATGCCAATCCAAAAATTTCAGGAGAAAGACAGATAGCTCCATCATCAGTGAGAACTATGATACCTGTCTTTTCTAAACCCCGAGAAATGACAGAAATGGATATAAAAAAGGTTATTGAAGCGTTTGGCTTAGCTGCCTGGAGAGTGAAAGAAGCTGGATTTGATGGAGTGCAGTTTCACTGTGCACATGGTTATTTAATCCATCAGTTTTTATCCAGGCATACAAATCGTCGTAGAGATAAATGGGGAGGTTCTCTCGAATATCGCATGCGCTTCTTGGTAGAAGTGTATAACTTTGCCCGTGAGAAAGTAGGACCAGAGTATCCTATATTAGTAAAAGTAAATTCTAAAGATATGTTTATCAATGGGCTGACTATTGAAGATTCGGTAAAAATCTGCAAAAGATTAAATGGACTTGGGGTAGCAGCGATTGAAGTAAGCGGTGGTGTCCAGGATACGGGAGGGTTGGAGATAACAAGAGGCGATTTCCCTGTCGATATTGTCCTTCGAGGTAGAAAGCTACTGGAAAAAACTCTTATTCGCTTAAAAGCTAAATCAATAAAGGAAGAAGCTAAATTTAAGGAGAACTATTTTCTGCCAGAAGCGAGAAGAATTAAACATGCAGTAAATATCCCGGTCATTGTTGTGGGAGGTATTCGCGATGTCAAAAAGATGGAACAGATAATCGAAAATGGTGATGCTGATTTTGTTTCTATGTCTCGGCCATTCATCCGTCAACCCAACCTGATTAGGCTAATTGAACAAGGGAAACCTAATCCTGTTACCTGTACCTCTTGTAATAAATGCATATTAGAAGTGCTCACGCAATGTAATCCTATTCGTTGTTATAAATAGACAATTGAAATCTTCTCTTTAGCAACAGCCGATATTAACAATGAAAGCAATCCAATTTAGCAAAAACATACCTAAGTATATTTTATGTAAAATCATAGGATCTATCTATAAAGGGATATATTACAGCAAGTTATCATGTATCAGTTATAGAGATGTTCAAGAGCCAACTCTAATTAATGACAATTGAAAAAACAGGTAATCCTTTGCTTCGTTTTGAAATTTTGGAATACCCAAAGAGAACACCTTCTAACCTTGCCTATCAGGCTACCTCTTTTGATTGAAATTTTTTATTATATCATGTATCATAGAGGTAGCCTTTTCATAATATCACAAAATTCTTGAGTTTGTCGGGCCAACTGCAGGGCCAGAGGCCTTTATCAAACTATTCTGTACTGCATTTGCCTTTGGATTTGCCTGGAACTCCTTGGTCTCAGAGGGGGCTAAGTGGGCTGAAAAGCCTAAGCAGAAAGCGACTCTTTAAAATTATGATTAAAAACTGGTTCAAGGAAAACAAAATAGCGATAATAGTCATATTAACCCTGCTTCTGGTGGGCTGGATATTATTTAAAATAGTAGATAGTCCATTCTTCAGATGGGTCGTTATAGTTGCTCTTTCTTGTATTTCTATGTTTTTAATATGGTCAAGAAAACACATTTCAAATAAAATCTTTTTATGTGTCATCATAGTATTATCTCTTTGTATTATAGGCTCTTTTATAAATTTCAAAAATTTGAATGATTTACTTACCCTTGAAGACCATCCTCGATATTACTCTACTTCTGTTGAATGCAAGGATTTATTTCTTGAACACGGGACCCCTTTTGGTTTTAACCACAATTTTCAAGGAGGTATTCCCACTTTTTTTTATCTTAGAAGCTGCTTTTTGGAGCTGATTCCATTTTCATTTTTCTTAGGGGACCAATTAGGTTATCAGGTAATGATAA
>JABXKB010000227.1 GCA_013375485.1 Promethearchaeota archaeon
GAGGATACTACAACCAAGCAGTAATGTTCAGATTAGTAAAAAGACTCCTGAAAGATTCTTAAAAAGATCCCTCGAAATTGTTAAAACAGGTTTTGGACAGCCGTCAGTTTTCAATACAGATGCTATAATTCAAGAACTAACGAGACAAGGTAAATCTGTATTAGATGCTCGAAACGGTGGAGCTAGTGGGTGCGTTGAAGCTGGTGCTTTCGGAAAAGAAGCATATATACTAACTGGATATTTTAATTTAGTAAAAATTCTGGAAGTTACACTTCATAATGGTTTCGATCCGCTCACTAAAAAACAGATTGGATTGAAGACTGGTGATCCCACGACTTTTGAAATGTTTGATGATTTCTTTGAAGCTTATAGTAAGCAAGTAAAGCATTTTGCAGACATTAAAATTAAGGGTAATCAAATAATTGAACGAATTTGGGCACAAAATCCAGCCCCTTTCTTATCAATTTTGATCGATGATTGTATTAAGAATGGAAAGGATTACAATGATGGTGGGGCAAAGTATAACACATCTTACATTCAAATTGTAGGAATGGGCAGTATTACAGATTGTTTGGCTTCCTTAAAATATAACATATTTGATAAAAATATTATATCAATGGAAGATCTAATAAAAGCCTTAAATAATAATTTTAGTGGATATGAGGTTTTACACCAAAAACTAATCTATAAAACTCCTAAATATGGGAATGATGACGATTATGCTGATTCATTAACTACTCAAGTTTTTGAAATTGTTTTTGATGCTATTAATAATCGCCCTAATACTAAAGGTGGAGTACATCGTATTAATCTACTCCCTACAACTGTTCATGTTTACTTTGGTCAAGTAACGGGTGCCACACCAGATGGACGTAAGGCTTATACTCCTTTATCGGAGGGCATCTCTCCAGTTCAAGGAATGGATATCAATGGTCCAACTGCAGTAATTAAATCCGCTGGAAAAATAGATCATCTAAGAACGGGAGGAACTTTATTAAACCAAAAATTTGCACCCCAATTCTTTTCAGAAGAAAATCGGATTAAAAAATTGGCTCATCTAATTAGAGCATATTTTGAAATGGATGGTCATCATGTACAATTTAATGTAGTATCAGCAGATACTTTACGGGCCGCACAGAAAAATCCGGAAAAATATAGAGATCTTATTGTGCGAGTTGCGGGATATAGCGACTATTTTGTGAATTTAGGAACAGACTTACAGGATGAGATTATTAGAAGAACTGAGCATTCTGCAATATAGCATTTCGTTTTTATTTATCTTTGTCATTTAATTAATTTTTTATTTGTGGGAATATTTAAAATTTTAATTTTAAAGGCTAGGAGTTTTTTCCTCTTATTCTTTTTTATATGTACTTATTCAGTACATAGATTTATAAATGAATATTTCTTTTTTAATTATAGGTACATGATCGGTACATATAGTTTGATTAAAAAATAAAAAATGAGGTGAAAAGATAATGAGTAAAGAAAAATTTAAAGAGATATTTAAGATAATAGTTCTTGGAGCAGCGGGAGTAGGTAAAACCACACTAATTGAACAATTTTCCGATAAATCTCTACACGAAGATGTAGCTCCAAAAGTAGGTGTAAATTTTTTTATTAAAAATGTAAATATTGATGGTCATGATTATAAACTTCAGTTTTGGGACATTATTGACGATGATAAATTTGGATCACTTCAAACTCTATACTACACTGGTGCATCAGCAGTTTTTTTTATGTTTGATTTATCTAGACCAGAAACTTTTGATTATTATCAAACACGGTTTAAAGAAGTTTGGAATCAGGCCAGACAAGACAAATGCCTCGTGCTTATAATTGGAAATAAAATTGATTTAGTTAAGAATCTGGAAGCAATTGATAGTGAAAAATATCGTAAATTTGTTAAAAAAGAAGGTTTACTGGGTTATATTGAATTAACTTCAACTAATAACATTGACGATCTATTAAAACAACTTCCTATTATTATTCAAAAAGCTTTAAAAAAGAGTTATCAAGTCAAATTCTTAGTCACTAGCAAAGAACTTGAAGAAATTAAAAGATTTGTTCGACTTTCTCATCAAACACAATCAGAATTTATTCGTACAGCAATATGGGAAAAAATAAGATTGATTAACACTCCCTCTATGATTGAGAATTCAATAAAAAATAAAGAAATAGTTAAAGACACATTACGGTTAGACGAATTGAAAAAAATTCGAGAATTATTAGAAAGATCAGAAGAGTAAGAAATTTATTAAAAGGCTTAAATTATTATTAATTTTCAGGTAATTTTCTTTATTTTTTTAACTTTTTCTATTTAATAAGATATAAATTCAAGAAGTATATTATGGAAATGGGAAATTGGAAATATACTACGTAATAATGTAAACAGAAAATAGAAAGATAAATGAGCTTCGATTCAGAAATTGATAAAGATAATCTCATTGATAATATTCTTGTAGATGATAAGTCTTATAACGCATTAATTCACTTATTAAGAAAAAAAACAGAGCTCAATTTTAAATACTATAATAAGAAATTTATAGAAAAGCGTATAAAATCAAGAATGATAAGAGTCCCTTGTAAAACTCTTGATCAATATCATGATTATATATCATCAAACGGAGCAGAAGTTAAAAAATTCATTGAGGGTTTTACAGTTAATTACACTTTCTTTTTCCGGGATTATGATGTTTTTGAAACATTTCAGGACCTATTTATTCAAGGTTTAAACGTAAGCAGAAAGGATATAAAGAGTAATATAAGACCAGATCCTACTAAATTAGCTAAATTCCGCACAAAATCAAATGCTGTTAAAAATTTTCATAAAAATCGACTTTTAAGTGAAAAACCTGCGAAATATTATGTAGATATATTTATATTTCTCAACCAACTCTCATATTATAAAAAAATGAAACGAGCGAAAAGTACTGATAATTAAATTAACATATGGTCATGTCCTTGTGCAACTGGGGAAGAACCATATTCATTAGCTATGATTTTAGATAATCTTGAGACTCAAGTTCCAAGGTTTCAAAAATATAGAATAGTAGCATCTGATATTGCTCACGAAGCGATTGAAAAAGCAAAAATTGGGATTTATACAGATGATTCAATGAAAGAAATTTCAGATTATCATGAAAATAAGTATTTTACAAAACAAAAAACTAATTTTGGACATAATAATGTAATAAAAGAAATAATTAAAAAAAAATAGAGTTTGTAGAAGAGGATGTTACAAAGGGTCATAAATTACCCCAAAAGTACGATACAATTTTCTGTAGGTATCTTTTGATTTACTTCAATCGAGAAAACCGACATAAGTTTTTGAAAATTATTGAAAATCGATTAAATGAAAATGGAATACTAATTTTAGGAAAGACAGAAACGTTATTCGATTCATGGGGTAGTTTACAGTTAGTAGATTCGAGAATTAGAATATATCTAAAATCTCATTCTAATTTATTTCAAAAATGATTTCTATCTAAATAGAAATGGAATTAGCGCCTTACGATTATTAGGATAATCTAGAAATATCTTAATATACCATAAATGATTAGAACGTGCTCGAGGTGCGAGAATTGCAAATGTTCACACATCAAAAATAAGTCCTGGAATACGTAACTGGAAAAAAAATAATGATATACACCCTACTAATATGTGGTATAATTCAAGGATATGGTGCTTTAAGGCAACTACTATCTTAAATTAATTCAACATTATCTTTTTAACTTATATACCTTTTTAAATAAACAATATGAGTAGAGAGAATCAATTGAAAAAATTGCTTCAAAATGGTTCATTGCGAGGAATCATATTTGATTTTGATGGAACTATACTTGATATTAGAGAAATTCTCGAAAAATCGATTGAAGAAGTTTTAACTGAAAAAAACATCAATGTTGACATGGAAACCACTATCCAAGAAATTGGAGCTCTATTAGAGACGATTCAAGGATATCCCTTACCTAAAGTATTGCTTGAGTCATATGAAATATTTAAGCATATAACTGCTCTTAAAGATTTAACTTACTTTAAAAAATTAAGAATAGCAGTAAAAATATTCGGTAAATATCTAGAATATTCTAAAAATGCTTCAATATTCCCAGGAGTAAAAGCTTTAATAAAAAAACTTGCTAAATCTTGCGATCTATTCATTATTTCTCATAATAAAACTGAAACAATTGAAGAACATTTAACAAAAGAAAGTTTACTTGATTTTTTTAAAGGTGTTTATGGAAGTGATAAAATTCCAGTTCAAAAGCCAGATCCAATGGCCCTTCAACCTGCTTTAGAACATTATGAAAAACGTCGTAGAGATGAATTCTTAATGATAGGTGATATGCCTTCAGATATTACCGCAGGTCGGGAGGCAGGATTTTGGACAATAGGAGTAACAAGTGGGGTTAGTAAGAAACAAATACTTGCAGAATATCACCCAGATTTGTTAATTGAATCTTTAGAGGAATTAATGTAATTGAGAAGAAGTTTCTAATTATTTTAATCAAGTATAAAAACATTGCACCTGCAATTCCTGGATCTCCTCTATACCTACTATTGACATTTTTTGTGGTAATTACATCAATCTTAATCAAGAGAAAGCGTAAAAAATTGCCTTAAATTTTAATTAAAGAATCTTTTTTTTTTTGATAAAGAATAATTATCAAGAGCCAAATTCTTTAAAATTCTCTGTTTTTTAATCAAATTAAAAATAACTATAACTTCTTAATCTAAAATCCAATAACTTAAAGAATACATTAAATTCAAATCATTTACTAATACAATTTACATTTTAATCATACTTAATAGATTCGGAATCAAATCGATATGTTTTTATTTAAAAGATCCTTTAAGTAAAGATATAAACCGTTCTGAAAAATGGAATTTTATTAAAAAATACACCCATTTTTAATAACTAAAAAAAATTAATAATTCGAATTTTATTTTTAGTAAATTTCTAGCTAGAAAAAGGTATTCAACATGGAACTAGAAAAAAAAGGATATCAGATTGCCGAAGAGTCGGAACTTACAAAATCAACTGAAGAAAAACTTCAAGAAGAACTTAAATATGAAAAGAGACATCAGAATTGGACCTATAAAATTTTAAAATATAACCCAATCGATCCATTAAACGACGTATGGCGCTACATTATTAAACGGTTGGATTTAAAAAAGATTGAAGGACGACTCCAGTGGTGGGCAGCTTATATTTATATTAAGTTTTTTGCTCGAACGTTATGGAATTTCAAAGCAATATATCCAAAAGGGAACATTTTCCCTGAATATAAACCGGCAATCCTCGTAGGTTCTCACGAGAGCCATTTAGACCCATTCTTTTATGGTGCAGCTTGTCACCGGCGAATCCGCTATATGAGTAAACTAGATAATTTCAAAACTCCTCTCGTAAAAACTCTCTTTAATAACCTTGGAGCTTTCAAAATAGATCGTGAAAATCCGGAACGTGGTTGGGAAAAAGCAAAAGAAATTTTACGTGAGGGTGAGTGTGTCGGAATATTCCCTGAGGGTACACGATCTCGAGACGGAGAACTAGGAGAATTTAAAACTGGGGCAGTAAGACTTGCAATTGAAATGCAAGTACCAATAATCCCAATGGCGATTGTTGGGTCACGTAACGCGCTCCCCAAAGGTAATCTAGTTATGAAACCGACTCAAGTAATAGTCAGGGGTGGTGATCCAATTTATTATAATGATTATGATTATGACTCAATTTCATATCAAGACATTAGAAGGCTTACGGATGAATTAAGGGATACAATTTGGAAATTACGAGAAAATCTTTATGGAAGGGATGATAGTGAAGAATTATCTATTGGGTCTCCAGAAGAAGGCGAAAAGAAACCAAAATTTAACTTTATGACTTATCTGAAAGACCAAGCAAAGGGAGTTTTAGGGCTTATAGATGACACATGGTATTCAGTTTTAAGGAGTTTAGAAGAATTTGGAGTTCGTGAGCAGTTCCAAAAGCCTGTACAAGCGTTCTCAGGCGATTTAGTGTGCAATTGGTCTGATCTTATGATGCCATATAGAGTAATTGACTTCGAGAAATATATTCCTAAAGAAGGCGGTGCCCTTATATGTCCAAGTCATAATTCTGAATGGGATGTACTCATACTGGCAGCAAGTATAATTCACCACCCTCCAAGACGAGTTGCATACCAAATGGCAAAACAATCCTTATTTAAAATTCCACTCGTTAATGCTTGGGTTCGAAATCATCATGCTTTTCCATTAAAACGAGGGGAACACGATGTGGATGCCTTTAACTATGCAAAAGAGCTTCTTGAGAGAGGGGAAGTAGTTATTACATATCCAGAAGGAACTACTAATACTGGAGGAGGCCAACTTTTAGAAGGCCATACTGGACCAATGCGTTTAGCAATAGAGACACAAGTGCCGATAATCCCTATCGGTATAACGGGAACAGAAGCGACTTATCCAAAGAGAGCAAAGATGTTATCTTTTTATAAAGGTCAAATAATGAAAGCTGGACCTCCATTCATGGAACATCAAAAATATTGGGGAAAACCTATACCGGATTATGATGTTATAAAGAGATTGACAGCTAATATGATGGATCAAATCAGAGATCTGCTCTTTTATGATACACCTGATGTATGAGTTATTGGGGAATTAATTAAATGGAGACAAATGATCACTCTAGTAAGAAAAACATTAAAGTAGGTATTCCACGGGCTCTTCATTTTTATAGATATTTTCCTTTTTGGAAAAAGTTACTTGAAGAATTAGATGTAGAAATCGTTTTAAGTCCACCGACTAACAAGAAAATTGTGGAAGAAGGTGTTACTCATGGATTTGGAGAACTCTGTATCCCTGTAAAGATTTACTACGGGCATGTGTTAAAATTGGTAAGAGAACACCCTGATTTGGATTATATTTTTGTACCTAGATATGTGGCTGAAGTAAAAGAAGCATACTTTTGTCCAAAGTTTATATCCTTACCAGATATTATTAAAATTTTACCAGAAGTTCCAAAATTATTAAATTTTGAAGTAAATGTAAAGGAATTTCCAATTGCAACCTCTGCAATCGAGCTTGGAAAGGAATTAGGGAGAACTCAAAATCAGTCTTTAAATGCATATAGAGAAGCTCAAAAGTATTTTGATGAATATCATAAATTCTTACGAGATGGAGCCCCAGTTAATCACGCATTACGGTTAGTGGAAAGAGATCGTCCTTTTACCTTATCCAAAAAAAAACACAAGGGTGATATTAAATTTTTGCTTTTAGGGCACGCTTATAATATTTTCGATACTTTTATTAATTTAGATTTCCAGAAAAAATTACAGGATCAAGGGGTTGAAGTTTTAACAATCGAAAATTTGCCAGAATCATTATTCAAAGAACCAGTGATAATTAATAAACGTCTTAGAAATTATTGGAAGCATGAAGAGGAGATCATGCAATCAATTAGATATTTTCTTACTAAAGGTCGTGGTGAGATTGATGGAGTCATTTTTCTTATAAGTTTTGCTTGTGGTCCAGATAGCCTTATTTCTGAATTGATCATGCGAGATATGAAAGTTGTTGGTCTTCCCTTTCTTGAGATTACAATGGACGAGCATTCGGGAGAAGCAGGTCTTTTAACTAGAGTAGAAAGCTTTGTTGAAATGGTTCGTAGGAAGAAAAAGAAGCTGACAATGGACTCAAAAAAGAAAGAAACAATAAAGATCTAAATGCTTCTAATATAACTTTT
>JABXKB010000447.1 GCA_013375485.1 Promethearchaeota archaeon
TGTCCATTTGAGTTTTTAAAATTCGCAGTTATGTTTATATAATCTGTAGAGTAAACACAATTTTGGATTTCTTTCCAATTTGTTTTATCATTACTGCAAAGAAAAGATTTTGTTATTATCTCATTCCTTTGATTACAAATTATAACCCAATTATGATTTGAGATATTTAAAATTTCGATATAATCTGAATGAATTTTAAATTTTGAATATAATTCTGTTCCATTATATAAGCTATTATATTCCCATAATTTTGGATTGTAGAAATGTGCTGATTTGTTATATGCGTTTCTTGAAAACTCATTTATACTCAAAGAAAGGTTCCATAGAACATCTATATTAATTTCTGCTTTAAAATGAGAAGAAGCATATGTATCGTATCTAAATTTCCCTTTAAAAAATACATTAAATTGAATATTGCTAAACCAAGATGACGATATCGGAATGAGGAATTCATTATTTCGATGTGGGAAAAAAGTATAATTAGTAAATTTACCAGTTGAGTTTAATGGAGTTTTAAATACAGTTAAATTTATTTGATCTGGAGTTGGAGAATAAGATATTGGAGCAAAATTTACTTTCAACAGTCCATTTTTGCCATCTAATGAATTCCATTTTCCTGATAAACTTGATTTTTTATAAAAAAGGATGTTATACTTATCTTCAGAAGTTTCCATAGCATAAGCGATATACGCATCATCAGTGTAACCTGATAATTTTGGAAATTCTATAGATTGAAAAACTGCAAAAAATGTGTTATTTACAGTTTTTGTAATATTTAAAATTAAATTAGTGAAATTAGAGTAATACCATCGTGCAGGGAGATTTACAGGTTTATCAGTGAGATCAAAAAATACTTCATCGCTTATCTTATCAATTGGCTTATCAGGAACAATTTCATTAGAAAATGAAGTAGCATTATAAACTCTGATAGAAAATTCAGATTTATCGATACCTGAGCCAGAACCCCAATATTGAAGAAGCATTGTTAAATTTTTAAGATAACATGTATTTGGTATTTCAAATGACACAGCAAAGAATTGATTAACTCCTTTAAATACTTCAAATCCATCATTTCTAGTCTCCAATAGAACATATGCATCTTTTGCATTAAGACTTTTAAATTCCAATTCAAAATCTGTTATATTCCATCCATCTTTATCATTCTGAATAATAAATCCTCCTTGGTCTGTATTATTCCGAATAAAAGTTTCATTCCTAAATTGAAAGAGTTCAACTTTTTGGATAAGTCCTTCATCACTAAATGAGTCATTACCAACTTCTAAAGAGTTTTTAGGATTTAAGTTTGTATTTTTTATATGGAAATCGTTGATTTTTAGATTTATAGGAGTATTAAATGATTTACTGAAATCCATATCAATTATATAGATCATTAACAAACTAATACAAAAAAAAATGAAAGTATATTTTTTTGACCTTCTCATTGAATCTAATCTAGCCTTATTATATTCTTATACTTAATTGTAAAAAAATGAGGTTATCACGATATAAATGTTTCTTTATTATATTTTATAATAAAGCTAGTTCTTGAAATTAGTCTACAATAAAAACTCATTATTAGTTTAAATGAATTCACAATTCATCTTTTACTTTCATTTTTCAATAAATAACTTTTTATCAGAAATAGAGAAAGTAAAGACACTATTTCTATGAAAACTTGTAATATAATTAGAAAAAAATAATTTATTATAATTATCAACTATTTGTTTTTATTATAAAATATAATTAAGATGCCTTATGCTAAATTTTGATAAAGAACAAAAAGTTATACAAATCGGAAATTTAAGACTTGGTGGGCAACCAGGAGAAAATCCAATTGTTATGATGGGAACCGTATTTTATGCAAAACA
>JABXKB010000228.1 GCA_013375485.1 Promethearchaeota archaeon
TGTAAATATCAATATATAAATAAATGATTCATCTGTTTAAACTCTTAATGTAATAGATAACTATTATTATATTATTAAATAACTATTCGATTGAGGAAAAAACTATGAAATTAAGTATTGTATCTGGATTAAATGAAATTAGAAATACTCAAGATGAGATATCTAAGAATTTCTCAAAGTTATGTGAATTTCTAAAATCAATAAACTATGATGGAATTGAACTATCACTTCTCGAACCAGAAAAAATTGATGTTAAAAGAATAAATGAAATCAAGGATTCATACGACTTTGAGATCTCTGCTATTGGAACTGGAAGCACCTATATTCGTTTTGGTTATTCTTTAGGGCATCAAAATGAGGATATTAGGAAAAATGCGATTAAAAGGATTAAAGAATATGTAAATTTTGCTCATGAAATTCAATCAAAAGTTATAATTGGATTAATTCGAGGACGGTTTAATTTTGAAAGCAATTCTAAAAAAGAAAAGAGTAATATAAAATCTTCCCTTAAGGAATGTTGTCGTATAGCAGAAAATAGTGGTGTTATATTATTATTTGAACCTATAAATCGATTTGAAATTGATTCTTATAACACAATCTCAGAATCAATAGAATTAATAAATGAGATGGGGTCTGGAAACTTAAAATTGTTATTAGATTCTTATCATATTCATTTGGAAGAAGATCCTGGTTTTATATGGGATTATTTAGAAGAAATTACTGATTATGTATCTCATATTCACTTAGCGGATTGTACACGTAGAGCTCCCGGTACAGGTCATTTTGATTTTAGAACGTTTCTAAACATTTTTAATAGTGCTGGCTATAAAGATTTTGCATCAATTGAAACAATTATGAAACCTTCATTTGAGGAAGTCGCCAGTGAATCATCTGAATATCTGAGATTAATTTTAAAGAGTTAAAATACTTCATTTTATTAATAATTAAAAAAAAGATGAAATTATGTTATGAATTTTATGTTAGAATTTATTTAATTTCAATTACTTTTTTATCACTAATCCCCGCTGATTTTTTAGGGATTCTTAACTGTAGGATCCCATTTTTAAAGCTTGCATCAATTTCTTCAGGAGTTATATCTTCAGGTAATTGAAAACATCGAAAGAAGTTAGTGGTTCGAATTTCTCTCCTTAAATATTCACCCTTTATTTCCTTATATTTTTCTTTTTTCTTGTCTTTATCTTTCTTTTCATCTTTCTTTTCTTTCTTATCTTTTTCTTTTTCCTTTTTTTCTTCCTTTTTTTCTTTGTCTTTTATTGTTTTTTCTCCAAGTAATTCTAAAATCCCTTCTTGTAAAGAAATTTTAACATTCTTTTTGTCTAATCCTGGTAATTCCACAAGAATATAGTATACATCCTTACTTTCTATAATATCAGTCAACGGAACTCTATAAAACGGTTCATTTTCCATAATTTCTAAAGATTCTGGATTTTGAGTTTTAAAATGACTGGTTTCGGTTCTTTTTAAAGTAATTTCTTCTAGTTTCTTCTGCTTCTCAAGAATTTGTTCATTGCTTTCAGTTTTTTCCTCTAAATCAATAACTTCTTCTTCGTCTTGATTTTCATTCATAATATCAGATCTTTTCCAAAATTATAATTTTTGAATAACAAAAATAGATGAAAATGATATAAAAAAGTTTTGATTGTCTCTTGTTATCAAAACTTTCAACAATAAAAAGATTGTTTGTTTTAAGAAACTTTAAGCTATTTTAACTGAGATTTTACAATTTTCTTTATCTGTCTGTAAAATTTTGAGATATTTTGGAACTTCATCAAGAGATATTTCTTTTGTAATCAACGGTGTCATATCCATTCCAGCAGCCATACAATTTATTACATTCGGAAAATTACCATGTCCAGAATGACCTTGAGATCCAACAATACGAGCTCGCTTTACTTGGAAATATTCACCACAAACTGTCATATTTTGCTCTGCTCTAGCTACGATAACTACAGTGCTATTAACAGCTTTACATTCCCATATTGCATTTTGTATATCACTAGTTACAATATCAGGTAATCCTGTTGCTTCGAGATATATTGCAGCTCCTTCACTATCGGTATATTCTTTAATTTCTTCAAGGAAATTGTCTCTAAAAGGATTAATTACGTAATCAGCACCCATTTTTTTAGCTAATGATGCTCGGTTTTCTTCAGGTTCTGAAACAATGCATACAGCCGCTCCAGCAGTTTTAAGAATTTTTACCGCTGCTAGACCAATAGGTCCTGCTCCCAGTATTACTACATTTTCTCCTGGTCGAATTCCGCCACCTCTTTCAATAACCGCATTGTATGCCACTGAAGTTGGTTCTACTAAACTCCCAATCTTAAAAATATCATCATACTTATCTTCTAATTTCTTTAAACTCCAGCATAATTTGGCTGGAACAGCAATATATTCAGCATAAGCACCATCAATAGAAAACCCAATTTCTTGTAATCTTTCACAATGATTTGGGTAACCATCACAACAAGGTTTACATTCTCCGCACCAGACCATTTCTTCAACTGTTACAGGTTCTCCTTTTTCGTAAAGCTTTCCAGTTCTTTTATTAATTGCCTGACTTCCAACTTCAACAACTTCGCCAGCAAACTCATGTCCAAGGGTTACTGGAAAGGCTGTTAATCCTGGATAATATATATATCCATCTTCATGTGTTTGGAGCATATGCACATCGGATCCACATATTCCGCATCTTTTTAACTTGATCAATACTTCATTTGGTTTAATATGGGGTTTTGGTTTCTCTATTATTTCAACAACAGGATTACGCCAAACTTGTGAACCTAAGTAAGTCAGTTTTCCTTCTGAATCTTTAGAACCTAAAGTAAATTCTGGTTTAGGGGCCCATTTAGCTTTAATTTGTACAGTTTTCATTTTACTTAAATTTATAAGGAGAAATAATTAACTTATGTAGTGTAATTAAAGAAAGAAATAAATTTTTTCTAGATTTCTTTAAAAAAAAATAAAAGATTAATTTTAGATAATAGCTATTTCATACTACTTTTCTTTTCTTCGTGTAACTCAGTTAATTTTCTACGGTTTTCTTTAAGTCTTTCTCCTTTAATTGGATAAAAATACATACCTACCAGAGAAATCGCTAAAACGATTGCTGGGTAAATTCCCATTAAAATTCGAAGTCCCAAAATGGGGTCTGCTCCTGGATTTGGTTCATAGTTCATCCAATCTGAGGAAGTAAAAACCAAACCAATAATTACGAAATTAAGGATCATTGATAATCTTATAAGAAAATTAAGAACTGCGTAGTAAATACCAGATCGTCGAACTCCATATGTGATTTCGTCCTCATCGATTATTTCTGCTATGCATTGATCATAAAAGTAAAGTCCTCCTCCTAATCCTATTCCAAGGAAAATCATAAAGATCAAAGCCATTTGAAAATCAGTTGAATATGCAAAAAATATTACCGATACTAAAAATACACTAATTCCTATTATTCCACACATTCGAGCACCTTTTTTGACTCTTATTTGCTCCCATAAAGGGGTAGATAACGCAGAAACAAGAAATAAAATTAAAAGTAGTATCCCTATTAATTCTGTATCGTTAATTCCAACTGCATACGTAAAGAAAAGCGGTGATAATGTAGGTAAAATATTTATTACAAGCCAAGTACCGAGAGCAGGGAATAAAAATAGCAAAAACGACTTGTGCTTAAATGTAGATTTCAATGTATTTTTGAAAGACATGGCAGATTCTGCATCCTTTGAAATATGTTTAGGGTCTCTAACACCCCATTTAAGAATTATAAAGTAGAAAATAAAGATAATTATTGCTGCTACAATCCCAGAAATTTGATATTGGAGCAACGTGTTTGGATATGTAATTGGATCTTGGTTCGTGATGTCCTCAATTACTAAAGTGGGAAAAACCAGAGCGAACATTGTTGCAAGCAATACAAAAATTATACGTATTCTTCCAGTTGCACTACGCTCTCTCATATCAACAAACATTTCGGAAAAAAGTGCATTGTAGTTCAAATTAAATGAAGTATATGCTATATCAAAAAGTATCAAAATTATGAAGAAATAAATAAAAACAGATTCATCTTGAATATATGTGGAGGGGGGTGTAAATAATAATATCATAAAAACTCCAAGTGGGATAGTAGCACCTAGCATCCAAGGAATCCTACGACCCCATTTACTTTTTGTTCTATCAGAAAGATACCCAATTAATGGATCATTAAAAGCATTCCATAAAGCCCAAAGTATAAATCCTAAAATCATTTGGGGGGTAGGTATTCTCACAACAGTGAAGTAAAAAGTAAATATTAAAAAAGTAAAAGTGTTCAAAGCCATATTATCTCCAACTTCTCCACATGCAAAGGCTAATTTCTTTCGCAGAGATATTTTTCTTGATTCATTTTCATTCATAAAATCATTTCTCACTCCTATAGATTTTTATTTTAAAACCATCTTTTTTAATGTGAAATACTAACTAAAATTAAATATGAATAAATATTTGATCTTTCACTTTAAATAAATTTCTAATTTTGGTGTTTTTTCTAATTTTCTGAAAATTGAATAGTTAAAAGTATGTGTGTGATAAATAATGACAAATTTTTTCACAGTTGGAGTAATTGGAGCCGGTAGAATTGGAAAAATTCATATTGAAAATCTATTAAGCAAAATAGCTAATGTTAATTTAAAAAATGTGGCTGATATTAATATAAACGATAAATTAAGACAATGGGCAGAAGAAAAAGGTGTACCAAAACTCACTACTGATGCATATGAAATCTTGAATGATCCTGAAATTGAAATAGTAATAATTTGCTCACCTACAGATACTCACGCTAAATATATTCAGGAAGCTGCCAAGGCGAAAAAACACATCTTTTGTGAGAAACCAATTGATACGGATATAATGCGGATTAAAGAAACACTTTCAGTTGTTAAAGAAACAGAAGTAAAACTCATGGTGGGATTTAATCGCCGTTTTGATCGTAATTTTATGAGATGTCATGAAGCAGTCGCCTCTGGTCAAATAGGTGACCCTCAAATTGTTAAAATTACTTCTCGAGACCCCGCTCCCCCTCCAATAGAGTATATAAAAGGCTCAGGAGGTATTTTTCTTGATATGACTATTCATGATTGGGATATGGCAAGATTCCAAGTTGGAAGTGAGGTGGAAGAAGTCTATGCAACAGGAGCGGTACTTATCGATCCTGAAATTGGGAAAGCAGGAGATATAGATACGGCTGTATCTGTTTTAAAATTTAAAAACGGAGCAATAGGAATAATTGATAACACTCGTCAAGCAGTTTATGGATATGATCAGCGTGTTGAAGTATTTGGGTCTAAAGGATGTGTAATAGCTGATAATGAGGCTACTAATACTGTCCGTATTTATACTGCTGATTGCACGAATATTGACAAGATTCCATACTTTTTCATGGAAAGATATATGGAATCTTACTCAACTGAATTAAAAAGTTTCTTTGAATGCTTACGTAAAAATATAGAACCTAATCCAAATGGGGAAGATGGGTTGCAAAATGTTCTAGTAGCATTAGCAGCTCAGAAATCATATGAAAAGAATCGTCCTGTAAAGATTTCAGAAGTAGAAAAATAATAATATTTAGATTTACAAATAATCCATAAAAAATAATTAGGGTGAAAATTTATATCGTATGATTTATCTGCTTTCAAAGTATTGATAAAAAAGCTTTTTCCGCCAAAGAAGAGTGTCTTCACCGTAGATACTGATGGTGACGGGAGAGTAGATTCATTACAAATTAAATTCATTAATCTACTTGTACCATTTGTAATTCCCGAAGAAATCGAAATTGGAGATTTTAATATTAAAAAGTTAGATCCAAATAGCCTAGATCTATCTAAATATGGGAAATTTTACTTGGATGATATACAGTTAAATTTTTCTAAAGAAAATGTTAATTTAGAGAGAGTAAAAAGTCACATACTAATCTATCATAAAGGAGAGTCCTTTAATTTAAATGATATTATGGAAGGTAAATTGAGCGGTAGAACCATTAACTTAAATGATACAATTAGTATTTTAATAAAAATAGATGAGGATTCTTTGAAAATTTTTACCGATGGTGCTCATCATTTCAAAATTGAAAGCGATTTAGTATCTAATTTATTGATTAGTTTTGAATTGGATGAAACTAATATGAATATTAGATTCGATCCAGATAATATCTAATATGCGCTATTACTAAATTACTTAATACCTAATGTCCCTTTATTTAAATCTTATAATTTTCTTTAAGAAATAAATGGGGTTTTTATTTTTATTTTTAAATGAATTCAAGAAGGTGTGATTATGGCAATAACAGAAGTAAAAAAAAATGTAAATATTAGTCATGCAAATATTCAATTTATTTGTCCAGTTTGTAAAATTAGAAAATATTTAGAAGTACCTAAATCTGTTATAGAAGAAGCAAAACAATTAACTACAATGTCAATAGCGAGTGGATTAGTGTGTGAACATCAATTCCAAGCTTTTGTAGATAAGAATTATCAGGTTCGAGGATATCAAAGGGTAGATTTTGAATTTGAACAAAAAGTGAATCAAGAAAAAGCTTCAGATTTCAGCAATATTAGACAAGATGATAAGGAACTCTTTGAAAATTTAGTTCTAGAAGGAAATTATGTAGAATATAAACCGAAAAAAATTGAATCCAAAAAAAAAGAATATATTAGAAATCAAGAAAGTTCTTCCCAAAAGAAAAAAATGACCCTTAAAGATATATACAATGAATTCTGGGAATTAATAGATGATGATAATGATAAATTTAAAGATTTCATTAAGAATGATTTGAGAAGGAGTCAAAACCCATTGCTCTAATAAATTATTTCTTATAATTAGAGAAAAGTATTAGATTAATAACTATTTCAAAGCATTCACTATTCTCATCATACATTCTTTTAATATTGATCTTGGACATGCTATATTTATTCTCTGAAATCCTTCTCCGCCCGGACCAAATATTTTTCCATCATCTAATGCAACTTTTGCCTTTTTAAGTATAAGTTCACGAAGTTCTTCATCATTCATTCCTAATTTACTAAAATCTAACCACGCTAGATAAGTCCCTTCAGGATCAATAAAATCAACATCAGGAAGATTTTCAGTTATAAATTCCTTAAGAAATTTAAAATTGGCTTCAATGTATTTTAAAACTTGATCAAGCCATTCTTCTCCTTCATCGTAACCTGCTATTAAAGCAACTATACCAAAAACATTAGGTATCATAACACCATTTATATTCTCAATAGTATTTGTAAAAGCTTCTCTCTTCCTTTTATCAGGAATAATAATATTGGAGGTTTGCAAACCAGCTATATTGAACGTTTTACTTGGTGCGGTACATACAATTGTGTTTTGTTCAAATTTATTAGATAGGGTAGAAAATAAAGTATGCTTATATCCTGAGAGTATTAAATCGTGATGGATTTCATCTGAAACAATTAAAATTTCATTTTCTAAACATATATCTCCAAGCCTTCTAAGTTCTTTTTCAGTCCACACGCGGCATATAGGGTTATGGGGACTACAGAGAATAAACATTCTAGTGAGTGGATCTTTAGCTTTTTCTTCAAAATCTTCGAAATCAATAGAGTATCTCTTATTCTCGTACAATAGTTGGTTTGGTAATACTTGGCGTCCATTGTTTTCTATTGCTGTAAAGAAGGGATGATATACTGGCGGTTGGATAATTAC
>JABXKB010000229.1 GCA_013375485.1 Promethearchaeota archaeon
TTCCCATATGGAAACATTTATATATATGAAAAACTTAATATAAATTAAAAAATAAAAAATTTATCCAAAATCACGGATATTGAAAAAATGAATCCAACTAGAGAATTGCCTATTAGTTTGAAGGGAATCGAAACGATATTATTATTTTTAAATGAAAAGAATAAAAATCCTTCAAGTATTCGCAACATAAGTGAAGAAACAGGATTATCTATGAGGGTTGTTAAAAATATTCTTTTACAATTAGAAAAATTTAACCAAGTAGAGAGGATTATTGAAAAAAACAATATCCTACCTAAATGGCAAATTACAAAGTTTGGTAAGAAAGTTATTAAAGAGGCTAGAGGAATAGAGAAAAATATTGAGTTTTTAAGCAGAGAAGATGAGTTATTACACGGAATTTCAATTCCAAGTAAGGTTGAAACCTTAAAAGCTGAAAATACCCAAAAACAGGATGCTATTATTTCTGAATTAGGATCTCTACAAGTTGAATTAAGTAAGACTCTTGGACCAATTCTTAATATTAATAATCCAATATTTGAAGATTTAATGAGTTTTTTTATAAAACGGGTTAAATTCCTCAAACAAAAAGTATCAAATATTCCTTCAGATCCGATTTCATTATATTTAATGAGGAAAAAGGGGGAAAAACAGAAAAAAGCTTCAAATGAGGAAATTAAATTAATCTTCACAGAAATCTATTTCTTCAATTCTGTAATTTTAAATGAGCTAAAAAGAATCTCTGATTTTATAGCTAATTTATCACATTTGATTGAGGATGAAAATTTTTCCAATTCTTATTCAGTAGCATTAGATCTGAGAGAGGAAATTAGGCTATTATCAAGTTTTATTAATCAAAGAGAATCTCTAGACGTAAATTCTCATAGACTCTCGATTGATGATTTAAAAGAATTATCAAAAAACAAATTTACACAGGATATTATAGATAATATTGTTGAGATTCCTCTTACTGAAGATAAATACAATGAAGAAATTGAAAAATTTATTTTGGGGTTAGTGTCGCGATTAAATAAAAGTGAAATTCGCCTAGAAGACCACAATTACGAGATAAAAGAGAATATACCTCTTTATGCCTTATATCAATTAATATTAGACGAAAAACCCAATCTAAATATTGCAATTGAAGATTTAGAGAAAGCGATAAATTCCCTAGCAGATAATGGGTACATCCCAGGAATAAAGAACATTGAGGAAGATGAAGATCATTATTTAAAAGTTGTACAGTTAAAGGCACATGATATATCTGAGGATGAAACTAAACTTTCAATTCTAGCTTCGAAACTTCAAAAGTTTACTTTAGCTGATATTATAAATGAAACTGGATGGTCACCTGAAAAATCTAAAAATTTATTAAGCGGATTAACTCAAATTGGTATTTTAAAGCATTCAAAATCTTTCTTACATGGGGAGCAATGGTATGTAGTATCTGAAAAGAATAGTTAATTAAAAATATAATAATAATTAATAAAAGTAAAAAAAGTGAAATAGTATGAGTATGGACGGATTTTATAAAGAAATTAAAGGAAAGAAATTCAAGGATTATGATCCTGAAATTATAGCATGGGAAAGAGAGAATTTGGAGGACTTATTGACCTATAAATTTCCAAAATTAAGCGATAATATTAAAAATAAAAAATATTTTGCAGTAAAAGATTATGAAAAAGCAATTTTTTATAATAAAGGAGAACTCATCGGAATTTTAAAGGGAGGGGTATACGAACTCGATAAAAAGGCAAAAATCAAGGGAACAGAAATCGTATGGCTTGATACTTCTTTTATTGATATTCCATGGGGGATACCTCAGTCAGAAGGTATCCCCACTAAAGACGGCGATATCATAGGATTACATGGTGACTTAAAATTAAGAATTAGGGATGTTAAGACTCTATATAATGATGTTATAGCAGGAAAAGAAGATTGGAGAACTCAAGATCTTAAGAACTTTATTATGAGCCTTTTACACACATCATTACGAGATATATTTAAAACATATAATGCAAAAAGTATAATCTTAGAAGATCGGGAGCGAGTAATTAATTTGACTACTTCTAAAATTACTGAGGAATTTTTAAGATATGGTTTAGAACTTGAAACATTTAACGTTATTGGTATAAAAGCTGCAGGTGGTGCAGAAAAACTTTTTAAAGAAGATAAAGAAAGAATTGAATATATAACTAAACATAAAAAGGATCTCCAAAATCGAGTTGAAGATCTGAAGAATAAATTGAATGAACAGCAAGATCTTTTGCTGAACGATAAGATTACTCAAGAAGAATATGATAAAAAGAAAGAGCAAATCCATAGGTTCATTGATGAAGCCGAAGATGATTTAAAGACACTTGAATAAAATATGAAAAATGTGTTAAAAAAGAAAAAAAGATCGTAATCTAAAATTAAGGATGATGTATAGATTAATCCCCCAATTTCGGGAGAATTGCATAATTCAAGGTAGAAAAGAGGATTTATCTAAATTCAAAGTAGGTGATACGGTCTTTTTAATTTCTGACTTACCTACTAAAAAGTTTTCAGTAATATCAAGGATTGAGGGTATTCAATATGCTGATAGCTCCGATATCTTTATAGATAATAGGAATTTAGGAAATTTCAGTGAGTTTGATGAAGTCTTTATTTTAAAATACAACCCTGCTGAAGCTTTAGAGGTTCATATAAATATTTCAGATGAAAATGCTATAATAACTAAGGGTGATTGGACTTCTAATATTAAACCATCCTTAATAAAAAAGCTTATAGATTATGGCCAAGAAGTTACATTTCTAATTCCATGGGAATGTGGCGCACCTATAGTCAGTAGTGGAATTATCAACTCCACACTACCAAACCCACCGGTATATATTGGAGATAGAACCAAAATTTTTATATGGAAGAGTTCCAATGAAGAACTCTCGAAAATTAAGAGAAATAAGCTAATAATAAAAGAGGAGCGCGTTGATATTTTAGAAAGACAAAGAAAAGAAAAAACACTTAAGTTAATCAGAGAAATAAAACAGAAAAATTTTCCAAATCAAGGTCAAAAATATAATTTTAAAGCAACCAATCCGCAACAATTATTTAAATCAATTCTTAATGTTTTTAAAGGGTTAGATTCTATAGAGGATCCTATAGAAGAATTGTTTGATGAGAAGGAACAAGATTACCTTGGTTCAGCTGTATTTTTGATTAGGCAAAACTCAATTCCTCTACAATTAATAGATATACAAATATTGGCATCTGGGAATTCAGGAACACTTATTATGTGGGTAACAGGAGAAAATGAATCAATAACATCCGAGACTTTACAAAAATATGATTCCATGATTTCTGAATTACAACAAGGATTAGAACAGAAGATTGAAGTTCTAAGTGCTGAATGCCCAGAATGTGGAGGGAACCTTCCTATTAAAAATGTTGATATAAATGGTATTGTAGAATGCTTATATTGCAATAGAGTTTCAAAAATTCCAAAAGCGTTAAGATATTAAGAAGATTGTTAAAGATGACTCAGGATAGATATATAAGACTAAAAGCAATTAAGGAATTTGGTTATGATATTAATTGGGATGATCTTAGAAAACATCATATTGGAATTGTTGGTGTTGGGGGCCTTGGTTGCGTTTCAGCTGAAATGGCTGTAAGATGTGGAATAGGGAAATTATCATTATTTGATTTTGACACTGTAGAAATTGTTAATTTAAATCGAAGTATGTTTAAAGAAGAACATATAGGATACCCAAAAATTGAAATTGCAGCAAAAATCCTGAAAAAAGTAAACCCCGATGTAGAAATAAAATGTTTTAATAATGACATTATGGATCCTGGCTTCGAACCTAAATTTGAACGTGAAATTAAAAAGATGGATATCATTTTAAACGGATTAGATAATATTCCGGCAAGAGAATATTTAAATGCCAAGTGTGTCTTATTCAAGATTCCATACATAGACGCAGGAGCTTCCAGAAGCGGATTATCTGGTTATATTCATCCTATTATCCCATATAAAACTGCCTGTGCAAAATGCTTGAGTAGTATAACTATTGATCTTCCTGATGAGAAGGGAGAACCATGTGTTGCTTCCTTACCCTCCACAATGGCAATCTTAGCAAGTATGCAAATTCAAGAAATGCTAAAATATCTCTTAAAATTTGGTGAAATGATTGATTATGTTATGTATCATATGATTACAGGAAAATTCTTGAATTATAATACTATTCGAGATGTTAATTGTCCTATCTGTGGTGATAAAGCTCAAAAGGGTAAGAGTGATCTAAAATCAAAAATAACTCAAAAAGAATTAGAAGCTATTATTGAAAAATCAAGTAAAAACGGGTGATACCATATCAATTCTTTTCAAATTTCTGAAACTTTTATTCAAGTAATAAAAAATCAAGCTATACAAAGTGAAAATGAAATATATGGATGGTTAATTGGATACCAAAAAGAAAATATTCCAATAGTATTAGCTATCGTCGAATGTAAGCGATTTGAGCAACAATCACTTATAAGCGCAATTCCACATGCCCAAGAATTTCAGGAAATTAGTTCTCTGATGCCGCAAGGAATTGGTCCTATTGGTATTTATCATTCCCATCCTTTTTCAAGTGAGATTTTCCATAGTCATACTGATGATTCAACTCTTATAAGCTTAAGTAATCAATTTCCTAATTGTATCTCAATCGTTACTAATGGTAAAGAGATTAATTATTATCAAATGGGTAAAAATAAGAAAACTAAAGAAATATCAGCCGAATTTTCATACCCAAAAATTATAAAATTCTTTAATATAGTTTTTAATGAAGTTTTTCATCTTACAATCAATCAGGATCTTCTAAACAGTAAAGATGATAGGAAAAATCTAAATATTAAACTATTCAATAGCATGAGTACTTATCTGGATAAGATCTGGGATGATTTAGAATATTATGATTATGCAAGAAATAATATAAAAGATACTATAATTGGACCATATCTAACTAAAAATATAGAAGGAAGATCAGTCCAAATAAGAATTCCAGAAAGATTTAAAGAGAATGGCAAGATTCTATTACAAATTAATAATGAAAAGGAAGAAGGTAATAATTATTTATCTTTCAAATTAAAAACAAAAATAAAAATCCCAATTTACGCTACTAATGAAAGTGATACTTTTTCAAACTTTAAGAACGTCATAAAAACGGAGTTATTGAGTAACAATATCATCCAAAAGGTGTATAATTGTGTAATAGATGATACAAAAGGAAAAATTATCTTACCTGATGACTATTATTTCAATTTCTTTGGATTTTATATAAGATTATTGTGTTTTAATTTAAATTATTTAAATAGAAATAAATTATCTTTAGATAATTATAAAATTGTTTTAAAATTAGTTTCTTTGTTTGAAAACTTTAAAAAAATGAAATTGAATTATACTAATAAACGATATATTTTATTAACTATCAGTGATTTAAAGAAGTTTTCTAAACAATTCGAATGGGAAGATCAAATTAATAAACAGATAAAAAAATTAAAAAAATATTATAATTTTATTTAATAATTAAGTTCTGTATCCAAAAAAATAATAGTAGAACATTTATATTGATATAAGACAAAAGATTAAATGTGTAGATAAAATGACAACAGAATTAAATACAATCTATTTTGTTAATAAGTTTGGCTCAGAAAAAAAACAAATACCTTTTCCAATTGCCCCCAATATTAAATTAATGGATGTCATACCAGAAATCTCAAAAAAGTTTGGTGTTTCATCTCAAAATATATGTATAGCTAATATGGGAGGACAGGTATTAACTTCCACTGATTTATTAAGCACTGTTAGGGAACTTGTTGAAAGATTTGGTAACACTTTTGACATTATCGATCGAGGTATTGTTGGTTGAGTAGTACTAATTATCGTTGGCAAAGGTCAATTTTAGACGAAGTAATTCAAGAATTTCCAGAAAAATGGATATTTATTAGTCCTAAACATCCCGCTTGGAAGGATCGGGTTAAAGTGGAAATTGAGAAAATAATGCAATATATAAATTTTTTAAGATCTACCAAAAATAAACCTTGGTTTAAATTGTTTCCAGAAAAAAATCCACGTTATAACTATTTAATATGGACGGGAAATCTACTGGTTCCAGAACGACCTGAAATTGATTTTGAGATTAAAGTACTCTTAACTTCTGAATACCCAAAAGTCTGTCCAAGATGCTTCGCTGAAGAAAAGATTGTAGAATATTGTGGTAAAATATTTTTAAAGAATATTTGGGAACAGGATGGTAAGAATTATGTAATGATCTGTCATGAACATATGTCAAACACTCATGCGTGGAGAGAGAACCTTGGAATTGCTCACTTTTTTATACGACAAGTTTGGGTATGGTGGGCAGCACAACAAAATGTAATTATTAAAGAATACGACAAAAAAGTTATAAATTAACAGATCCATTTAATTTACAGCCTAAAAGAATTATGAGAACTAATAAAATTTATTCTTGCCTGTTAATTGTAATTTTCGGTTTATTATTATTCATTTTTTTCTATCCTATTGAACCAAAATTTAAAAATACTACTCAAAATTTAAATATTGAAAAGATTAGAATTGATTTTTTAAAAAACCTAAAAATCTCAGGATATTGGGAATTATCTCCGTTTGTTATTGATGATAATGGAGGAGGCGACTATAACTGGACAGAAGCAGCTTCTTAATCATGGTGTAGTGGTTCTGGAACTTGGGTTAATCCATATTTAATTGAAAATGTATCGATAAATGATCAAAATCCTACAGAAGGTTATTGTATCATGATTAGAAACTCAAAAGTTCATTTTATTATAAGAAACTCTAATTTTTTCAACTCAAGTGGATCTGGTATCGGATTAATAAATGTCAATAATTCTATGCTAACTGATATCAATACAACATTTAATGAAGGGAATGGAATTTTTTTGATTAATTGTAATAATAATACACTTTTTGGAAATAACTGTAAGTTTAATTATTACAATGGAATTTATTTACATGAAAGAGTGATTAACTTGATAACTTCAAAAATGTCAGAAGAATTCCTTAGATATGGCATAGAGCTTGATAAATTTAATAAAATAGGAATTAGAGCCCCTGAAGGAGCACAAGAATTATTTGAATTAGAGAAGGAAAAAACCAAAGTTAAGATTGAAGGCTCAAGAGGTAATCTGGAAAACTTGATTTAACAAAAAGATGAACTTCAAAATAGATTCAGAGATTTGAAGGAGAAACTGAATAAGCAACAGGATTTACTTGTAGAGGATAAAATTACTCAAGAACAATACCAAAAAAAGAAAAAACAAATACAAATGTTTATCGAAGAAGCTGAGGATGAATTGAGAGAGATAAACAATAAAATTACATAACATCAAGTTTCTATTTTTTTAGATCCATTTATTAATTCTTAAGACTATTAAGTTCATTAATTTAAAATCTATAAAGGGAAGGTGATAACTATCAGAATCAGGAAATTTTTATTTTACCTTCTTACCTACATTTTCTTCTTCCCATTTCTTATAAATTGCCATTAAGTTATCAATCTCCTCAATATTTGCTTGTTGATTGAATGCAACCGTATTTGAGCTTCTAAAATACTCAGCATATATCTCGTCGTTTTTTATCATTTCTTGTATAACTTCAATTATCGTGCCTTTTGCAGCATCACACTTTTCAGCGATATCATG
>JABXKB010000230.1 GCA_013375485.1 Promethearchaeota archaeon
ATGACAGAATTATCGTATTGGGTTGATTATAAAATTGTAGAGCATGAAAAAATAATAAAGCGTTATCATACAATTCTTTTAAATGGATTAAAAAATTTTGTTGAATATCTCGAAGATGGTGGTGATCCAGACGAATATGACAATAAACAAATCTTAGTAAAACCATAATTTAATTTTATTAATGTCTCACTTTTTTTTCTTATTCAATTTTGAATTAGTCCAAAAAATCATGGGTTTTAAATAGAAAATATTGTAAATTACAATAACAACTTTGATCACTATTTACCTCTTTTCAAAAGAGAGAATAATGAGGAGATAATATTCTATTGATTCCATCTACTTTCTCTCTTATACCACTTCTCCTTAATTCTCTCTTAACTCTTAATAAGACTTAAAATCAATTAAAATAAGAACTAATATCCTTTCCTATTATTTATTAAATCTATCCTTTTACAGATAACTTATTAATCCAAAAAGTAATTTTTTCTTTAAGGCTGTTTTTCACATCATCAGGAAGAGTTTCCAAACCATTTAATTTGCTCTCAAATTGACCGATTTCATAGAGTATCCTATGACCTCCAGTGAAAACAAATATATTTTCTTTAATATTTTCTAAACTTTCAATAATTGATTGAGGATCATCATTTTTTGTGATATAGCTTTCCAGAGTGTTAAATTGATCAATTATTGCCTGTTTTTTATCAGTAGCAGATGTATCTTGTTCAACTTTTTCACTATTAGCTTCCCTAGAGTGAAAAGAAATATCTGATCTTTGCATTAAGGATCTAATTAAATCAAGTTCTTCTTCAAGAATTTTTTGGTTCTCAATTACATTAGTCAGTTGAGGTGTTAGGGATTTAATATCAAGTGTTGCATTACTTAAAACATCAATTTTATCAGTTAGCACATTTATTTTTAAGTTAGTTTGACCCATTTTAGTAATTATATCAAGTCCAAATTTTTCGAGAATGGAGGCAAATTTTTCTATTTTGTCATCAGCTTCTTTGATAAATTTAATTATATCCTCTTTCTCTAAATCATCATTGTTTTCCATTGATTTTCCCCTTTAAAGTATCTATTTAAAGAGATAATCTGATAAAAATCAAATAATCCTTTACAAAAATTATTTTGTATTAAAAATTATTATTTACTTAATAATAATATACAGTTCTTATAATATTAGGTCCTTACAAAAAACTTCTTAAGTAAAAAAAATAACATGAATTCAATAAAAGTGAATTAAAATTCAGCTTAAAAATGATACAATACATTAACGTCTTGACTAGAACTGGCAAATCATTATTATTTAGAAATTATGGTAGTTCTGAAGTAGATAGAGATTTATTAGCAGGATTTTTAAGCGCATTTTCTGGTTTTATGAAAGAAATTAGCCAAAGTGATATTAAGAGTACTCAAACGGAAGACTTCAAATATTACTATACAATAATCGATACTATTATTATAGTAGTATGCACGGATTTAGAAGATGATGATGCTACTGTTAATTCAAAAATTCTAAGTATTAGAACTAAATTTATTGATAAATATGGCAAAATTATTAAGGATGACAGTTGGGCTGGGAATAGAAGTCTTTTTAGTGATTTTGAACAAGAGTTAGATAATATAATCTTAGGAGCAATAAAAATATCGATTATTGGATTTGGTGGTGTAGGTAAGACCACTTTAACTAAATTAATTTGTGGGAAAAATGTCGATCTTGAATATGTTCCTACAATTACAGCTGATATTGCTTCATATGACGGTGATGAGTTTGAAAGATCAATAACGTTATGGGATTTTGCAGGACAAGCTCAATTCAGATCATTATGGAATAGTCTTTTAAAGGGATCTGATCTCTGTATTTTAGTAACCGATTCTACATTTGAAAATATTAATGGTTCTAAAGAAATAATACATGATATATTGGATAAATTTTATCAAGATAAACTAGTTATAGGGATCGCAAACAAACAGGACTTACCGAATCGGCTTACACCAGAATTCTGCGAAAGAATTTTATCAAGCGAAAAGCGTATCATTAAGACTCATGGGATGATTGCCATTGAACCAATGTATCGAGAAAAAATTTTAGCAATTTTAAAAGAAGCTATAAAAAAAATTTCTTAAATTTGTAATATAAATAATAAAATGATTGAAATCTCTATTATAAGGTGGGCAATTTGATTGATTTTGAGATGGAGGATATTGAATTGGAGCAGTTAGAAGAAGATATTCAAATTTTAAAATTACCTCTATTAACGGAAGAAGAAAAAAATATTATTAATCCTCTTGTTGCACCAACATCAGGGTTACGAATTCAAATTCTTGATGTGCCAAGCAAGGATGAGAAAGGGATGTATAAATTGACCAATAGAAAAATTTGCTTATTCCTTAGAGTGTTTAAAGCTATTAGTCAACAATTTAAAGAAATGAAAAACAACCAAAATTTAAAGATTTTAATAGTTACTGATAATCGACCAACTAAAGATATTTTATTACAATATTGTTCACAGATATTTACGTATGATGGATATGAAGTCTATTATCAAAAAGATGAAGAGGGTAAATCGAGAGTTTCTGCACCCTATGGTGCCGCATCAGTTGCTTTATATGATGAAATTAACCTCATTATTGTATTAACAGCTAGTCATAACGATTTGTCTTGGAATGGTATGAAGGTTTATATTAATTACCCGATACCACTCTCTGGAGATTTATTTAAGAATATATCAATGAGAGCTTTGCAATTCAATGAAATAAGATTAAAACCTGTAAAACCTATTCTTATTGATGCAGAGAAGAAAAATAATGATTATGTGATTAATCTATTATCAAAAGTCCTTGAAATTAAAACTATAATAGAAAAAAATATTGTTATTTGGCCATATTTAGGGAAAGCTAGAGGTATTGTTAATTTATTTAAACATTATGGGGCTAAAGTTACACTCGTTGAAGAAGAACTGAATCCTCCTAATCCCTTAAAGAATTTGCAAGAAGAAAAATTACAAAAAATAATGACTGAAGCGAATTCAAATATAGCCCTCTTATTAGACGCTGATAGGGATAGGATTGTATTATATGTAAGGCAGAATGGAGAATATTTCACATACATTCCAAATGAAATCTATTCTGCTATGCATAATATATTAGCAAGGGAATATGGGAAAAAAATTTTAAATGTAAGAACAATTCCTAGCGATTTGCGAGGAGATGATACAAGTTTCATAAATATATTGACCGGAGTTGGTTATAAGCATTTAGGAGTAATCATGTATTTTCTTCTTGGAATTGAAGTAGATCAATCAAAAATTGATACAGCTATTCTCTATTTTGAAGATGAGAATAAAAATTTAATAAAAATTAATAATGCTGCCCCTCTTAAGCAACAAATAATTAAATTAATGGAAAATCAAAATATTGAGAAAGAATCGTTTTTAATGGTGTATTGGGAAGAAAGTGGTGGTCATACTCTTAATATCTTAGATGTTTCTAAAAATAAGCAGACAGGAAAATATAATTTTACAACGGATTTTACAATTATAGCAGATAAGTACCCAGTTCCTGCATTAGTATTAATAACAGAACTAATATGTAGGGGACATATCATTTCTGAATCAATTGATTGGACTATAAAAGGTATAAATCGTACTATTCATGCTGTCGATGAAGAAAAAATCAAAATTATGAAAAACTTTGAAATTAATGATGGAAAAAAGATTAAAATTGATCAGAAAGACTACGAAGTCCAAGCTTTATCAGATAATAATAATATGATTGACCTCTATCAATTAAAGAGTAAAGATTCAACACTTTATTTCAGACCAAGTGGAACAGGCCCAGATGTTAGATTTTATATTTTTGGTAACGTTGAAACTCACTTAGATGAAATTAAAAGTGTTCAAAATTATGTGAAAGAAAACTATGCTTAAATTTCATGTTAATTAATAATAATCTTCTTAATAATTAACTCTTCAATTCTTTTAATGGACCTTGATTTTTTTAAATTTTTTATTATTATTGCTTCTTTACGCAAATCTACTACGTTAACAAATTTTTTACCTTTAAGCTTAAAGAGTTTAAGTTAATTTGATTTAGCTAAGGATTACTTCAACCAATCTAAAATAAGATTAAAGACTGCTGGGAATGTAATAAATGATAAAGTTTACGCTTATTGTGTTCGCCAATGTCAAGAGGCTGTGGAATTATCTTTAAAGGCTGCTTTAAGAATTGTTGGTAAGGATTTTCCTAAATGGCACGATATTGGAGTAGTGCTAATCAAAGAGAAAGAATCATATCCTAAATTTTTTATTAGTGAATTGATAAGTTAGCATCAATCTCAGACTTCTTAGCTAGCAAAAGAGAGCTAGCTATGTATGGAGATGATGATAGTAAAAAATCACCTTCTAAGTTATTTAATAAAGAAGTTGCCGAGACTGCTTAAAAAGATACTAAATTCTGTTTAGAAACAGTCGAAAAATTATTTGAAGTATTTTTTAAAGAACAATGATAACAACACCACATAATGTTTTTTCGAATGAAATTGCTACGAATTTGTATCTAACAAAATATACATACGTATGGTCCACAATTATATACTTATCATGGTTTCCAAGAATTTTATGTTGAGATATTTAACGTGAAATTAGCTTAGAATGCATCATTTTAAAGCATTCAAATATCAAAAATTTAATTGTAATAAAAAATTTAGACTAATTAATATAAGTTCTTTCAAATTTTAAAAAATACTATTAGGATTGACCAAAAAATGTTTCAAGAGAAAATTATTAATGATCAAATTCTCGAAAAGATGAAATTGGAAAATGTCTTCAAAATCTTTAATGATAACATTTTTCCAATGTTAAATGAAGAAGAACAAGAGTATTGTCATAAACTTCAAGAATTCTGCTTAGAGTTAGACCCTAAAATCGATAAATCAAAAGATGTTTACGGTTTACTTCCAGAACTTGGAAAGCATGGTTATGTACAACGAATTAACCCATGGAAAGAGTTTAAACCTTATGGAATGAAAAAGGAAATCTTATTAGGGACTCACATCTCTCTTTTAGACCCACAACTAGAGTTAGCACGAGTTGCTACTGGAATACTTTGTGGTAACCCTACTTTCCATTATTATACTCATGGAGGTGACTCTAATATTCCGCAAAGAGTACAAGATGAGCTTTTATCAGGAGAAAAAATAGGCTGTATAGGTATTACTGAACCAGAAAGGGGTTCAGATGCGGTAAATTTGACAACTAAATGTACAAAAACCGATGATGGTGTTATTTTTAATGGAGAGAAAGTTTATACAACTAATGGTGCAGTTGCTGATTATTTTGCGTGTTATGGGGTTTATGATACAGAACGTCCAAGGGAAACTATGATACAAGCTATTATTGCTCGTGAGTTCGGGGTAAGAACTGAAAGATTAAAAATTAACGCTGTTCCACGAGTTCAAATATCCCATACTATTTTAGACAACGTTAAAGTTCCTAAAGAATATGTTCTTGCAGACGATGGCTTAGGGTATAAAAGACTTTTTGAAGGCTTAGTTCCTGAAAGACTTTCAATAATGGGAAGTGGTGTTGGTATCTGTTATGCTGGATTGATATACGGTATTATTTATACTAATTTAAGGAAGCAATTTGGGAAACCTGTCATTCGGTATCAAGGAGTCGGTTATGGATTAGCAGATTTACTTACAAAATGTACTGCTGCTTCTTCTCTTGCGTTACAAGCAGCAACAATTTACGATGAAAAAATACTATTTGCTGATAAACCTTCAAAAGAAGCTGAGAAGTGGGTTGCATCTGTTTCATCACAAGGTAAATACTATTTAGCTAAGCTTACACACGAAATTTGTTATGAAGTTCAACAACATATGGGAGGGATAAGTGTTACAGACAATACACCTGTAGATGAGCTAGTAGATATAAGTAAGATTGAGGAAGTTATCGGTGGAGCGAGGAACATACAATTATTATTAATTCAATCTCAAATTCAGAGATATATGGGATTATTATAAAAATTTTTTTCTTTTTATTTATTGTTTTCAAAAACAGGTTTTAATTGAAATAATTATTTGTCAAATAATTCAAATCTAAAGTGATTAAAAACCAAAGAATTAAAAAGATATTTAGAAGAATAATCCTCAAGGCAAATATAATTTTACTAAAAATATTGAAATTCAAGAATTTCATCTTCCTGAGTCTATTTTCTGGATTGCTTATTAGTTCTTTATTCGAATTCTCATCAGTTAATTTAGTGTATTTTGATATTAAGCATAACAATTTTAATATAGAAACACAAGGATCAAACGAATCGTGGAAGGTTTCTGTAGATTGTATTCCACAGGATATGACTATAGATTCAGATAATAATATTTATGTTGTTGGCTATGATATCTCATGGGATAGATCATTAAAATTGTTGAAGTATGATAGTTCAGGTGCTCAATTATGGAATAAGCATTTTGCAGAGTTTTACATCTTTTCTCCTCTTATTAAAACTGATTTGAACAATAACCTATATTTAGTTTGTTCTTATAGAAATGAAACATCACAGTACCGTAATACATTAGTAAAATTTAACTCCTCCGGTGATTTGCAGTGGCAACAAATTTTTGAAGTAGAGAATATTGATTATATTAGCGATCTTGCTATAGATTCAGAAGATAATATATATATTTATTGTGATTGGGATTCAAATGACTATAAAAATCATAGTATCTTTGTTATGAAATTTAACAGTTCTGGTAATCAAATAAGGTATAGCCTACTTGAAGAAAGTAGTAATAATATTCACGCAGGTGGCTTAAAAACTGACTCTGAAAAGAATCTTATCGTTTCTGGAGAAAGTTATTATGATAATCAGTGGATGTATTGGATAAGACGCTATAATGCATCCGGGATCCTAAAATGGGCTACTGATAGCAAATTTGAAACTTTTCCACTTTTTGTCTTAGATTCATCAGAGAATGTGATTACCATTAGAGAAACATGGGAAAATATAACCTATGATAGGAATCTAGTATTAGTTAAATTTGATAATTCTGGAAATTCTATATGGAATCATATTTTTGATTCAAAATTTATAAATAATTTTTACTACGGTGGTATTGTAACACCTATTATTTATCAGTTTGATTTAACAGTAGACACTTCAGATAATATCTATATAACCTGGAATATAGAAATCCCGAACGATTCTTATAAACCGGATATATTAATGATAAAAGTCAATAAATCTGGAAATTTTGAATGGTATTTAACTTGGGGAGGACCAAGTGATGATGCCACATTAAAAATTGATACTGACTTAAAGAATAATATATATTTATGTTCTGATCGATATTTAGTAAAAAATCCTGTTTCCAATGGAAAATCGTTTTATAGAACAAATCTTTGGTATTTCTTACTAACTTTATTTGGCATTTTCTGCTTTATCTCATTAGTATCATTATATTTCATAATAAAACCAAGAATTAGAAATGTTTCAAATAAATTATAGGAATTTAATACTAAGAAATATGGAGAAACTATAAAACTCTGGAAATTGTATATACTGTTGAATCATCATAATGGTAGGATATAAATAGATAACACTAAAAGATGCAATGTTTGCTACTGTAGATATAATTATAATCTTTTTTAATGATAATTTTTTCTGTATAGATTGTTGTTGTAAGAG
>JABXKB010000448.1 GCA_013375485.1 Promethearchaeota archaeon
ATCAGGAGAACCCTCAAAGATTGTCGGACAAACTCTTATAAAGACTACTGATGAGAACACAACTGCTTCAATATCGGCAATAGAACCATTTTCAAGAAAAGGTAAAACATTCCATAAAATTGAATTTTATATTGGAAATACTGAAAATTCATCTTCAGTTGTAGGAAATTTTGAAATCACACCAAATACAAAGTTAATTGAAAGTGTATCAGTAGGATCATCCATCTTAACTGTAGATTCTACTTTAAGTTTTCCACAATCAGGAACATTAGTTTCTGGAAATAATACTATTTCTTATACTGGAAAAAGTATTAATCAGTTTTTTGGATGTACTGGTATCAGTGATACAATATCTACAGCATCAAATATTAGATCTGATGATACTTATTTTTCCTATGAAGATGGCGATACTTCCAAGAAAGTTGAATTAATATTACTTGGAGTAATACAAGATTTAGTAGAAGAAAATGAAGACTTTAAAGTAGATGAAAATGATATAATTACAGTCAAAAATCTTGGAGACAAGATTAAGAATAGAAATTCAAACTGGAAAGAAATTTTTGCAAATTCTTTTATCTACAATACAAGTGCAAGATATGAAATTGTAGATAATAATACTACTAAGTTAGGATCTACTATTGATAGATCCAGTTTAAAAATTGGAGATAAGGTTGAAATATTAGAAAGAGGAAGTGAAAATATAGTATTTTCTAATGATACGACTTATATCCAAACTATTAATGAATCCCAAAATTCTTTAGAATTAGGAAACAGACCAACTTTAGATCCAAGTAAAGAATATGATATAAGAAGAAAATTAAATAAAACAAAATCTTCAGGTTCAGATTTTGGGAGTAGTTCTGTATTATCAGACATTCTTAATGTATATGCTGATAAAGATGATTATGCATATGTTGCATCAAATTCACTACCATCAGAAGTAATTTTAGACGAAGATGATGAAAAAATTATAAATTATCGTCTTGATATTGAAACTAGTATTAAAAAAGTAAGTATTGCTAGCACAAATAATCTTGTAGATTTTTTTGAAGATGTTTATAATACAATTGAATTCAATCCTTCTATTCCATTTTTAACAGGAGATAAAATATATTATCTTCCACAAGATGAACCTTTGGTTGGATTGCAAACTGGCAATTATTATGTAAAAGTAACATCTACAAATAAATTTAAATTATATACTACACCCTCTTTATTAAATTCGGACAGTAATGTAACATTTCAAGTACCAAATTCTGGTATAGGGACTCACACTTTTATTTTAAATTCTCAAATAAAAACTGATCTAGGAATACAAAAACTTTTAAGAAAGTTTCCATTAGAAAAAAATATTGAAAATGGTTCTGGAACTTTAACGATTCCGGGAACTACTGGAATGCTAATTAATGGTGTCGAAATTAATAATTACAAATCTAAAGATGCAATTTATTATGGCCCAATTGAGAAAGTAAATATTCTTTCTGGTGGAGAAAATTTTGATGTAATTAATCCACCATTAGTTGAAGTTTCTACTGGTGCTGGTATTACTGCAAAAATTCAACCAGTCATTAGTGGAGGTTTTGAAAAAGTATATGTAGATTCGCAAGATTATAATATTGGAGAAATAACTTCTATTAATATTTCAGGAGGAAATGGTAGTGGTGCTGTAATCGAACCTGTAATAATTGAAAAACCTAGAGAAGTTTTATTTAATGCAGACGAATTTTCTAATGGTGGAGGAGTTAGTGAAACAACAGATCAAATTATATTCTTAACGGATCATAACTTTGTTAATGGTCAGGAAGTAATTTATAGTCCTTTAGGCAATAATCCGATAGAAATTGGAACGGTATCG
>JABXKB010000231.1 GCA_013375485.1 Promethearchaeota archaeon
TAGTAAAATACATTATTTTTGCATATCTCTACGCATTAGTTTGATTTTCTTCTTCAATTCGATTATTTCTTTATTTTTTTCTTCGAGATCTAATTCAAATTTTAGTTTCTCATCTTTAATCTGTTGCATATCGCTTAAAATCTTTTCCTCTATTTGTTTTGATTCATCTTTTATATTCTGTAATTCTTTTAACTTTTCTTTTAAGTTCTTAATTTCCTCTTCTCTACCATCAAGCATACTTCGCATATTAGCTAATTCGAATTCGAATTTACCTGTGAGGTTCCCAGATTTTTTATGTGCTTCTTCTAATTTTTCTTCAAGATGTGCTATTAATTCTTGGTTGGTGAGATTTTTTTGTTTTAATTCTTCAATTTCTACGACTAAAGCTTTATTTCGATCGATTTTTTTCTCTAGATCTTTTTTTACTAAATTGAATGTCTCAAATTGTTGCTGAAGATCATGTATTTTTTGATTAGCAGTTTTTAAATCATTCTCAATATTAAAAATTACTTTCTCTTTTTCAGTTATAATCTCATCTTTTTTTTCTAAAAGAACTTCAACTTTTTCAAACTTAGATTTTTGGATTGAATCATTTTCGAGGTAGTGCAATTGTTCTTTTAATTCTTTAATCATTACCTCTTTATCATTTAATTTATTGACTAAATCTTGATTTTCAGTCTGATCAGATTGTATCTGTTCAATTTGGGTTTTTATACTTTTGATCTTCTCAACTTGATCATTTATTATTTTGTTTAATCTCGTAGTCTCCTCATCATAGCGAGAATTTAAATTTTCAATCTCGTCATTTTTATTCTCAATAGTTTCATATAATTTTTGCACTGCTTGGTTTTGGAGTTCTTTATCTTCTACTTTTTGAGAAAATTTTTGGACTTGTTCTTCTAAGTTTTGAATTTTTTCATTTTTTTCATGCATCTCTCCTATTAATCGCTTATTCTCATCCGTAAAGAACTTAAGCTGTTCTTTGAGATTATCTTCAGTTTGTAAAGTCTCCTCTTCTTCTTCCTTTTCTTCTACCCAGCCGAGAGTTGAGAGGGCATCTACGATAGATTGATCGTTATCTTCCTCACGATCTTTCTCTGACATATGTTTAGAATCACCATTTGATCTATTAAATTTTTTTATTTTTTATTTTTTTCTTCATCAATATTAAATACAAAACGCTTATCCAAGAAAAATTTTGTTAGATATCCAATGGATAATGCGATAATAAAGCTTATCTCGAGTGGTGTACTGAGAAAATTTGTCAATAAAAATTGAATCCCAATATTTTCTATAGTTGTAAGGATAGCAAACCCAAAATATTTCATAAATTCTATTGATGTTTCTTTTAATTCAGTTCCAGTTTTCTTAAAGACTATGAATTTATCTAAGAAGAATTTAATGATATAAGTAATTCCCACTGCGAAGATCGAGCCAATTAACTCTGGCATATTAAATGTTTCAGTTGAACAATAAAATACATGGAAAAATTCGATTGTACCATAATTTTGACAAATGAGGGGAGCAACCACTAATTGGTTTAATTTTTGAATTAAATAATTGAGTCCGATCATTGCAGCTGCAAAGACAAAATAGAGGGTCATTTGTCTTTTCATATCATTCTCTTCAACCATAACTAACTTCATCTTAGATATTATTTAATTTTTCTCCACAATGATAGCAAAATTTCGCAATTGATTTCGTGATTTCTCCTCCGCAATTAGAACAGTATCTAATTTCTAAGCTTTTATCATTCCTGTCAGATGAATCTTCAGTTGACCATTTTTCAAAATTCATTTTGTTTCGGTAGTTTCTTCTAAATGAAAAAGGTAAAAAACAAATGATCGGAATGAAAAAAAAGAAATCAATTAATAAGGATAAAATTAAAGAAACAATAAAAAGAGCTATAAAAATTATATTTATTATTAGATTTCGATTCATCGTTATTTATATTTAAAAAGCAATTAACAAATTAAATGATTGAATTATGTTATTCTTCTATGCGTTCTTTCCAAGAATCTTTTCGTGATGATAAGTCGTCATTTCTTCTTTTTATATTACCATCACCATAATCGTTCCCTTGGTACTCTGTATTGTAAGAAATTTGGAACGGAAGTTCATTGTTTTGTTGAGTTGGTGAAATTAATCCCATTATTTCTTTTAAATAACTCTGTGTTTTCGTTCCTTTCCCAGTAATTTTCTTATATAATCTTTTTACCCCATATAATATTAAAGAAATACTAAATGAGAAGATAATGTAAAAAGCAATCCAACCACTACCGAAAATTAGAAGTGGGAAAGGTAATAATCCAGAGTTATAATCTGAATAAATAAATCCAAGAACTGCAAAAATACCAAGAAAAAATACACATCTAATACATAATGGAATAAATTGTTTTTTCATCATCTGTTTCATAAACTGAATTGATTCCTGTTGTGTTTGAACCATTAATTGATAATCACCTAACTGTTGAGCATTCTTTATACGTTCTTGAAGATTCAATGCTTTTTTTCTCATTTCACTTAATGCTTCTTTTCTTAATCCTAAAACAAAATTAAGAACCATCCCCAAGACGATCATACCAATAGTTATGAACAGAATTTGAACAATAATTGCTACATTTGACATTATACTATCACTATATTAGGAAAAATGTATTTAAAATTAAATTTTATGAATTGATTTTTTTTTTAAATCAAGGCTAATATATTAACGAAAAAATAAAATTGAGTAATTACTCATTTTTATCTTAAGCCCCCATCTATAAATCCTTTAATATATTTCGCATATAATGTTTTCCAACGAGTCGGTATTGATGATGCTATAGCACAACCTAAGCGGCACTTATCACAAAAACGGTAATTATCATGCATTTTCATAATTTTTTTTGCACTTTGAGAGTTATAAATCGTTGATATAGGATATTTTAAAGCATTAAATCTTTTTATAGGGTGAATTTTACAAGGATAACTAATAAACCCATCATGACTTATGAATAAATAAGCTTCAGCTACATGACAACGCAAAGTTTTTTGACTATATTGCGGATACCCTCCGAAACCTTTCTCTACCACCTCGATACTGATAGGATCAGTCAAAATATTGCGATATTTTTTTCTTAATATTCGAATTTGATCTGCCCATACAGAAATGTCCGGTATCATTTTTTGAATATCTTGGATCTGATAACTTTCATTAGTATAATCTCTGATGATATCTTCGCATGGGTATATCTCAAGTGAACAACCTAGTCTTTCAGCTAATTGGCAAATATCATCCATAAGATGAATATTATCTTTCATAACTACTGTACTGATAATGACTTTGATATCGTGTTTATTTGCTAAGTGAATGGATTCAATAATTCTATCAAATGTCTTAAGTCCTCGCATTCTATCATGAAGTTCCGAGGTGGGGTAATCCAATGAGATTAGAATATAATCTAATCCTTCAATTTTATGTTCTTTAAATAATTTTGGTAATAAGTATCCATTAGTTGCCATTCCATTCATAAAACCATGTTCTACTCCAGTATAATATATTAATTCTGGAAGATCTTTTCTTAAAGTTGGTTCGCCCCCTGTAAAAGAAAGAGCAAGTACTCCTAAGTTTGCAATCTCGTCAATAAGATATTTTATTTGTTCTGTATTCATATCCGTACCTAAAATAGATTCGGGCAAAGAATGAATTGAGCAAAATGAACAGCTACCATTACAACGCAAAGTTAATTCTATCTGAGCGGAATATGGAATCTTTTGGGCTGTAAAGTTGTTTAAAATGAAGTTTCTAACATATTGGATATATTTTTTAATTCTCCTTTGGGGAATTTAATTCTACACCACAAATACCTTATAAAGTTTCTAATTAAGAATTTAAAGCATAGTGAAATTAAAAATCTAACTGAGAGGAATTATAAATAAAAAAAAGGTTTAAAAAAAAATGTTACGCTTCCCAACCACACTTTTTACATACATAACGTTTCGCATAAATCTTTACGCCGCCCATTTGGTGTAATACTTGACTTCTGTCTTCATGTGTGGCAAAAGAAGTCCCCCCACACTCAGGACAGACTCTTCTACCCTCAACAGGAGGTTTTTGTTCCATTCGTGCTTCTTCCTCTTGTTTGTCTACAATTGCTGAAGGTTTAACTGTAGTAACTGCGGGAGAAGGTGTAACTGAAGTCGTTGGAGCAGAACTTACAGAAGTAGGTTCTGTTTTTAATAATTTATCTAATTTACCATTAATTTCTTCAAGTAGCTTCAATACTTTTTGTTCAAACTCTGACATTAAAAATCTCCTCCAAATTAAATTTTTTTAAAATTTGATGAAGTTATTTTTAACAATCTAATCTAAATTTGATTTTATATATTTTAGTAAAATGAAAATATCAATAAGTTCGATTGGTAATAAATTTAGGTAAACCTTCATATGTTAAAGTTTTAGAGATTGGTAGATTAATTTCGTTCCTTTACGGGCACAAAAATTTTAAAAAAATCTCGTTTACCTTTAGTATTACCTTGTAATTTAATTATAATTCTATTACCTATAAGATTTACAGCATGAATACTATTATAAGAATCCCCAAATCCAGAAAAAGATATAATATCTCCGTTACTTAAATTTGAATCTAGTTTTGAAGAATCCTTTATTCTCAAATACATTCCTGATTTGAGATCTTTTAAATCAGTTATATTATGAATACTTCTAAATGAATACGAACCAGAGTAATTTTCAAGGATATATTCAAATAAAGGTTTTAAAGATTTTTTCTCAATTTTAAGAATTTCTCCTCTGATACCACGTTTTGCAATTAATAGAGCTGCTATGGCATGATCCACAAATCCTTTTGATAGAACTTCATTTACAAGTTTTCCTTGTTGTAAATGAAATAGAGCTTCTTTTGTAGTTTTAAACTCATCGACTAAATACACTTCTGGTGGTTTAAAACGCTTTTCATTTTTTATTTTTTTTTCAAATTTTGCTTGTTCTGAATTCATATCTGCAATAATACATTCATTATCTTTACAAGGAATATTAAAGTATTCAATAAAAGTATCAACAATAAATTTAGAACCTGGTCCGATTCCTATAAAAATTTTTGAGATTATTTCTTTCCGATCTCCTATAAAAATATCCATTTCATGGGTGATTTGCTTCTTAGCAGAATTAATCGTACGTATGTCTTCAATATTCCTCTTTAAGTTTACATACCATAATGAAGGTAATTCTCCTTTTTCAATAAGGCAAAAACCAAAATGTCTTGTACCTGGATCAACAGATAATATAATCTCATTTTGTTCAAATTTAAATAATTTAATTTCAGCTCTTCCCTTTGATATTTTCATCAAAGAATTAAAGAATAGCTCAAAATCTTGATTCTTAATTTGAAGAAAAAACAAATTTTTTTGTGTTTGATGTAATATTTCAATATTATATTTCTCGATTAAAGAATATAAATCATGATAGTTTTCTATTTTTACGATAACGTCTTGGTGGGGAAAGAGTTTTATAACTTTTGCTCTTTCAATACCCTTAGCTATTGCTTGAGCAATATCATCTTCATTCTTCCCTGAAAAGATCTCTACATGAAGTCCATCTAAATGATATGCTTCACAAGCAGCTGTAGCTGCTAAAATATCATATAATCTAGGGTTCTGTTCACCTATTCTAGTTATTGTAAGTCTTCTTTTGCATCGTGGAATAATTCTTACTTTCGCAGAATTATGTTTTGTTCTGCTAAAAGATTTGATAGTAATAATTCCTTTAACTTTAGAGCCGACAACTTTAAATTCCATTAGATCTTCTAACCTTTCTTTAAGGAAATCAAACTGAAGGTCTCCAAGAACTAAAATTGTTATCATATTCTTTTCGAAATAAAAATCGAAAGAAGGAATAACCTTTTTAATCGATTTTAAAATTTCTAATGCAAATTTAAATTCATTTGGATTTTCAATTGTTAGATAAAATTCCTTTCTTGGATGAATTTCTGATAGCAATCCTCCTATTTTGGGTGAAATAAATTTTCCATGAAAGTATTTGGTTCCCAGATCAAATTTTGAAACAATATTAAGAGAGATTTGAATAATTTCTCCCTGAGAGGCGGACACTAATTGAACTCCTCCCAATGAAAAAAGATGTCTTATTTTTATTTTCTCGGTTATCCAATTAGTTCCAATTTTTCCACTTAATATACCAGCATTTAATAATTCCCCAATCCCCTTTTTATGATTAAAACCAAGAATGATAAATGATAAGTCAGATTCAGTATTATCTCGTCTTGTCACATAAAGTGAGATTTTTTGTATAAGCTCCTCGATTCCAAAATTTCTTTTTGCTGAAGTCTCGATTGTTGGAATTACATGATCAGCTAATTTTTTAATTGCGTTTTTAATTCTGGTAAGGTTCGCATTTCGAAGATCCATTTTTGTCGCAGCAATAATTATAGGTATTTTTTTTTTAGATGCAATTTCAAACAACCAATATGTTCTCGCTTGAAACCCTTTCGAGCCAGAAACCACTAAAACCAAAATATCAGCAAATTCTAATCCTAATGCAATTCCACCCTTAAAGTCAGCATGACCAGGGCTATCTAAAAAGTTAAGCAAAATATTTTGGTTTTTTAATTCAAATTGAATTACTTTTAATGAAATAGTCGTACCATGAGTCAGCTCATAATCAAGAGAATCAGGAAAAACACCACAAATAGCAGAGATTAAACTGGATTTTCCACTTTGACTATGACCAGCGACTAATACATTTATGACTCGCTTTTTTTTTTCCATTTTGATTTACAAATTAAATTTGATATCTAAAATTTTGTAATATTCTATATTACTGAGTTCCATACTAATAATTATAAAAAATGAGAGCACAAATAAAAAGGAAAAATCTTAGTTAATTTACTATAGAGAGAAAAAAAGTCCACAATTACAGAAAAATCAAAACAGAAAATCTTTAGTTATCATTTTGTATTATATTTTACCTATTCTGTAATCAAATCTCTACTTGCAATTATATTAATATCAAGTCCAAATACATTTTCAATTAGGATGTCTCCCATTTTTATAGGAGCTTTAGTTTGAGTTTTTGCAATCAGTTTCAAAGTTTCTTCTAATCTATCTTTTGGAATTGGTTTATCTGATCGAACTGGTATTAAGGGTAAAAATCCTTTTTCTACTTGCATAGTAGTTGTTAGGATTCTTTTTGGTGCGATGAATTCCACTTTAGCATATTCTTCCCCTCTCTTACATGAATGACCTTCAATTATCAGTTCTCCATTTACATTCTCAACATGGACTAGACATCCAGTGGGACATATTATGCATCTGATATCCTTAAATCCTTCCGGGATCTCTCGTTCTTTTTCATTAGTTTTAGCTGACATATCTCATTACCTCTTTTAGAGTCAATCCTTCTCGATTAATACCTCTGGTCGTGGGATTACTTCAACCTCCAAACTTTTACAATCAGGATCTATTTGATGTTCGCTTAAATTTAATTTGAATTCAATCATTTCGCTCGGAATAACATATATTTTCTTTCTTTTGTAAACAATTTTGTTTTTATCATCTTTTAATTGAATTAGAAGTCTACGATCTGGTCGCTTAACTCTAAAAGAAAAAATAATATCTTTGGAGAGATCAGTTCGATTAATCAAATCAGGTTTTATATAA
>JABXKB010000014.1 GCA_013375485.1 Promethearchaeota archaeon
TGTGTCAATTGCCCGTGAGTTATTTGACCATATAGTTGTCCCTTCAAAATAATTAACTCCATGTAAATTACAGGTGAGTTGACCAATATTATTAAGAGCAGAGAAAATACCTTTTCCAAAATATCCTTTTTTTACCATAGCAGTATCTACATTTGCTCGAGTAATTGGTCCTCCAACCCATGACTCATACAAATCTGGAAGGCCTAAAAGAATCCCGACTAATTCACCGGTATTTTTATTAAACGCCATTGGAGCAAAAGGCTCTGTTTTTTCAAGATCGCAAGTCTGCCATGTGTCTATAAATTGTGGTATCTCAGAATAGTTTTTTGGGTTAATATCTGTTTTAATTTTATAAAATTCCTTAGTTATTTTGCTAAAAGCATCAAAAAATTCATGAATTCTATTTATTCCTGAGGAATCGGGTAATATTTGGTATAATGAATTGTTAGCAAGATTTTTTATATCTTCAATAAAATTATAAAGTTCTTTGAGAGGATAATATCTAAAGATGATATCTTTATCAATCTTTTTCCCTTTATTCCATGTCTTTTGTGCTACATATACACAGGTATACTCAGATTCCTTTTTGTATCCTAAAGCTTGTAGATATTCTAAAATTTTGGATCTTGGATCTGTAAATGCTACACCATAAAGCATTTGTTCTTGAAATCCCGTATATTGTATTCCAATTCCTCCCAAACTTTTAGGAAAATTAATAGGGCCTCTAATTTTTCTTATTCTATTTTCCTTGATGAATTGTTCGCATTCCTTCATCATTTTTTTGCATATGTCAAAGGAATCAGCATTTACCCATCCAAAAGTACCACATTTCCTGCTATAGCTTGTATAATGTGGATTAATACAACCAATTACGACCCCAGAAATCTCTCCATTCTGATATCCTATTATAGGCTTGAATTTGTACTCTGGATTAGTTACTCTGTCTTTTAAATATAGAAGGAGCTCATCAATTACCTTTTCCTTTACTCGAATATTCGGAACAATTAACTTTTGTTCAAGTGCTTCTCTAATCTCTGCAAGGTTAAAAGATACTTCAATTTTAATTTTTCCATCATTTATTTTGTCTGTTACCTGAACCATTTTATTATCACGTTTAAATTGTAAAATATTATAATAGAAACCTTTTTGATATATATAAAGGAAAAAATTCCAGAAGTCTAAGATTTAATTCAGGAAGTATTTATATTCGGATAGTATGAAAACTTAAATAAAGAAATAAAAAAGGATTAGAGATTAAGATCATCCTTAAATTTTTCCAGATCATCATTCCCAATTTCTCCTGATTCAATAAATTTCGTAAAATCAAGATTTTGTGCCCAATCAATCTCTCTATTACTTGTTATTGGAAATGAATCATTCTTTGTTTGAGCTTCTGTCATATACTCACCTTTTAGATTTACTAATTTTACGTATAAATATGTATGAATATATTAAAAAAAAAAAGATGATACAAAGGAAAGCTTCATTTTTTATCGAAATATTATCCAACAAAAAAGAGGGATCAGAGTGCAGATTATTGCTATAAGCATGATCCACTCAGAGAGTGGAGAGAGAAGAGTAAAATAAAGGATCAATGAAATTATCGGTACCACTCCGTTTAATATAAACAATCTTGGGAGCCAAGTAGCAAGATGGTATATTTTTAAACTGAAAGCGCTAATAGAGATAATGTATCCACCAAACGCGATTAACGAAGACACACCATGCAAAATTCCATTGGTCCGTTCTAGACTAAAAATACCTACAAGAATTATCCCCACACTACCAAGCATACCAGTTATCATACCATATTTAGAATAATTAGCGAGCTTCTTAGATTTACCAAACCTTTTTGATAACAAATAATAGAAGCAAACTGAGGTTAACCCACCTAATATGCATGAAAACTCAAATAAAAAGGGGACAAGATTTATATTACTTAATGCAAGCTCACTGATTGTATGAGTAGTAATTTTGTATCCCTCTATACTTGCTATACCTAGAGAACTAAAAAGTACTGTTAAATATAAAATCAGCCCCAACACGATACTTGATTTAAATACCTTAGGAAGATTCCATGAACTGCATTTCTTTCCCAAGGTAGTCATAGTTGAAGAGATGGTTTTTTCCTCTTGTATAAGTTTAGATTCAATGGAATATTGAATTCCAAGTATTTCTAAAAGATCTTTTCCTTCATCTAATAGTCGAATATTGTTAATTTCTCCTTCAAACCAATTAAATAATATACAATCCTCAAATGTACCAGTTTTTTGATTATATTTCCAACTAGGGACATACCCACTTGGATGTAAACCTAACTCAGAGAATATTTTTTGGTGGGCAGGTTTGTAAGCAGAAATAAATGCTTCACAATAGCGAATCTCATATTTTTTTCCATATTCTAAAAACTCATGAACAAATATATAAAGTTCCTCTAAAAACTTTACTTTATAATGAGTTTTCTCAAAATTTTGAACTGTGGGAGTATAGAGGAATTCAAAAAAGGAATCAGAGTTCTCAAAACAGAGCTTTATAGATTCATAGCCAAATTTATCTTTTGATACATGCCTTATGAGATTCTTCTGTAATTCGCTTATCTTCTGACTATCTACATTTAAATCAAGATTATTAGAATCTACTATTTTACATGAGCCTAAATTATACCGACTATCAGAATATAAGAATCCACTAAGTGCTTCAGGTAAAACTTTTGGTGTCTCATTACTTCGCATTGTAGTTAATGCTCTTTCATCATAGCTTAGTATTAATAAATCAGACTCAACCTTGTCATAGAAGATATCCTTACAAGGATAAAACCCAACGGGTTTGAAACCTAACGCACTGAGAAAATACTGAGATTTTGAATGAGCTGTCCGACATTCCCCATACCATCTAAAAATTCTATCATTATACTTTTTATACATTGCTATAATTGAGCCCATAGCCATCTTCATTATGTCTAATTTCCCTAAGAACTTCTTCTTTAAATTGAAGCCCCTGATATTACCCATTTTTTTATCGAAATCAAGCATAAATGTAAAGCATCCGACAATCTCATGCTCCACCGTCTCAAATATTAACCATTCAACATTAGGGCTTTCTAACATCTTCCGAATCTCTTTTCTATCCTCCATTTCTTTATAGGGATAGGAATCATCATATACGTCTTTATAGATGAAAATAATCTCGTCAATATCTTCAGAAGTGGCCATTCGAATCATAGGGTTAATTCTGTTTTTATGATCCCTCCCTGCAATTTCGAAATCAACATAAGTGCCTGTCTGAAAATCATTACTAGCAATTTCTTCAAAAGATTGTAAGAACTGCTGTGTGAAGTTCATAAACATATCTTCATAAGTAACAACTGATAACATCGTTCCATCCTTATTTTTATTATTTATAGTTGGTTATTTTGAGAGTTTTACTCTGATTAACCATTAAAAATTGCAGGTATATTTAAATAAAAATGAGGAGACAATCTGGAATTTTTTTCCTTTAAATAAAGATTTTACAAATCTTTTACAGTTCCGTATATTATATAGAGAGAAAGGTGTTAGAACCATACGACATAAAAAAATTATTCTTAATTCAATTATGAAAAGTGAAGAAATTGTTTTGAAAATAATAAAACAAACAGGACTTTCTCGAAAAGAAATTTATGAAATGATTGAAGAAATGAGGAAAAAATATAAAAGCTCTATATCTGAGTTCTTGGTCCTATCTCAAATTGTTAAGGATCTATGTATTACCCTTTAAGCTAAGTATTAATTGTCACCAACATCTAATTTCTATCTTAAAGGAAAATTCGTTGAGACTTCAACTAAAGCTCTAATTTTTGCTTAACTTTTCTAGAAATATTATCTATTCGGGTAGCAACTTTCGCTAATAGTTGATTTTTCTCTTGAAGATCTGTCTTCATCTGAGAATCATCTCCTGAAGTAAACTTAGATAATTGCTCTTGTGTGGACATCTGATGAGTGTAGAATTTAAATATTCTTACAAGCTTCCCTATGAGCTTTTCTATAACTCCCTTTCTAAAATCAACAATAAATTCTCGTAAAGTCTTTGCAGGGGTAGTTCCGATGCTTACTTTGTTTGTTAAGTCCTTTAGGGTATTTAAATCCTTTTCATTAAATAGTATTTCTTCTATTTTATCTTCTAAAATCAATCTAAGACTTTCTTCCATGGTCAGCTTTTTTTTCATTTTTTAATCTACTCTTGAACAACAAAATTTTTGATTTTATTATAAAAATTAGAGATGGAAATATATAATCTTTCTGCTACAACCTTAGATTTGACTTTATCTAAGTTTATTTGTTGATCTTCATTGATATAAGACTCTAATTCATCTGCTTTGAGTGGAAAGCCCTCCAATTTTTCTAATAATTCAAATAAAGGTGTCATTTCAGAGGGCATCACTACACGATCAATATTATAATAATGGCGATACACGTTAACCAGAAATTTTTCTATTATAATCTGCTCAATTTTTATAGCATTTGAATACTCTCCTATTCCTATTAAGTCGTAGACCTTACTTGTATCGTAGAAGAGCCCGCCAAATTCTCGTTTCAATGCATCATATAAATTTTCTTGTTGGATAATATATCTTCGACTCTGGGAAGGGAATATATCTTCTTTTACTTCTTCTAGCTGTACTTCTGAGGTCTCCATCCTTGTATTGTAGTAATCCCTTAGCGCTTCTTCGTATTGTTCCCCGACTCTATATGAGGTCGCTAATGATTCAGAACCACTAGCTTTTCGGGAGTGATCTTCAACTAAGTACCCGTGTCTCAACAGCTTTTCAAAAATCTCATCGTGAATCTTCTTCATATGGTCTTTTTTATTTGTTCGCTGTAAAAGTTTTGGATATAATATTTTCTTTAATTCTTCTTTTACTTTTTTTTTATAAAGATTTGCTACCCTATCAACTGAGCTAATATTTTTTAAAAAGTTAATAATTTCTTCAATGTAATAATAATAGTGTCCTAAATCTTTCTCGAAAATGGTCTGTCTTGCTCCATCTAAAATCCTTCTTTCATTTGCGCGTAAATCATATCCTTTACTAGCCATAAGGGTAAGAATTTGCTCATAACTAAATAGTCTTAGCTTTTGTAGCTCCACCCAATTAATTACTGCCGGAAAAGCCTGATATATATCATCTCTTTTTACTAAAATATTATTTTTAGTCAAAGTCTTCAAATAATCCACTTGATATTTATTGTGCCTCTTATCGGAATACTCCCCTTTACCAAGTGCCGCTTGTAAACCAAAGAGATTCTTTAATATCCCAACATCTTTGTTATCAGTAGCTCTAAACGATATGATATTGCTAAAGAAGGTATGAATATTGGGATGAAGGTAAGATACCTGATTTGCTGAAAATATAAATCCGAAATCATTATACGAAAGAGGATCGAGAAACGAGTCAATTTTTCCATAATCCCATCGAAAGTCTAAGAATCGCTGCTCAAAGAATAGATCAATATTAGGAATTACGATAATTTTTGGAGTGTAATCATCTTTATATTTTATATAATGAATAATTTTAGACAAGATAAGAAATGTAAAAAACAATTGCTTATTTTTACCTTTTAAAATGGAAAGATCTATTATAATTGTTTTCTCACTGCGTACAAAATCATAGGAAAGAATTTTGCTTGTGGTCTGTAAATCTTGAAAATAGGTTCTGTCTTGAGGACTGAGACTTGAAAAGAGATTCTGTAGAGAATAACTCAATGGAGTCTTTTGCCAATCACTTTGAGCTTGTGCTTGTAATTGCATTGATGTAAAATCCATATCAGGATTTTTACTAATAACATCCCGAAACATATCAATAGTTCTTTGGTCTTTTTTAAATGCTAACGCAAACACATCAAACATATATTCGAGGTATTCTGTATTATGAGAATCATAGGGAATATCAGATACCAAAGGATTCGTGGTAAATGCGGCACCTAGTCGAAAGTGAGATATATTATCTATATATTGAGAGCCTTCAAATAATGAGAACAGTTTTGACCATTGCCCGCTAAAATCAAAAATTAGAGACGGCTTTCCTTGCAAGATCAACTCTGACACAATTTTTATTATAGTTAATTCTCTACTCGGAGAAGTTCCATTAACGATAAGCAATTTCTTTACTTGTTCATAGAGAAATCCAAAAGGTACTTCTTTCTCGAATACTTCAGTATTTATGGTATGCCCTATGGTAATGAAATTTCGAAGATGAGTTGGGCTATTAAACTCAACAGGAAGCTGTGAATCTGTTGCCCTTCTTAAGACTCTATCCGGAACACTTAAAGGAACTAAAATATCTCCTTGAATCATGAGATAAAAAAGATGTGATCCGTCTATTGTGAATCTATTATGCTTAAATACAGAAAAAAGATAACCTGATAATAATTGGTTTGATCCTATATCCTCTACATTATAACTATCGAAGTTACTCTTAAAAGCTCCCTTTAACGTTCTAATTTGAGAGTCAAGTTCTTGTTCCATTTTCTCTAAGGTTGTAATATCAAGAGAATTAGTAAATTTATAGCTATTTGCAGAAATAGTTAAAAAAGAGAACCACATTCCTTTTCGTATTAATAGCCATCGTTCTTCATCAATATCATTTTCAATTCTAAATTGAGGATGAAATAAAATATCATTTTTCACGTTATCATAACATTTCTTAAAACCGTATTTCTTAAAAGTATAATAATAAAGAGGCTCGTTCTTAAGGGTATAAGTAAATCGGATCTTGTGATAGTTGAGATCTTCTACAAAGTGTTCAAATCTAAGATCATACCTAGGATCAAATTTACGACGAGCATCATTATATATATGCTTTAAGCTAACCATCTTCATTCCTATTAGAAGCCGATTATCGATATGCATAAATATGCTATAAGGGAGTCCCCTCAATGTGTAAAATTTAACATTTCTAAATGGATTTAGAAAATCGATGTCAGAATTTCTCATCAATGACCTTCGAGAAAGTTCAAATAGAATAGGCCGCCACCATACAAATGTAAGAAAAAAAGCTAATGAAATTACAATAAGCAAGACATATACAGAATCTAACACTATGATTGTGGAAAAAATCCATCCTGTATATATAAGTAAAAATAAAAAAATAATGAATTTAGGAAAAATTTTCTTAATAGAATTTGTAATTAAATTCACATTTCTATTCTCATCCATTTGAGAATCAATTCCTACATATAAGACTCGGATTGCGTTAAGTAATGCTTCATCTGATAGAGGTTTGGTCTTAAAATGATGGAATTTAGTCACAAGATTACTTTTTAAATTTCTTGAATATAGATTTATGTGATGTGAGAGCTTATCAATTTTTCTCGTGGTTAAAATCCCAGAGATACTTCCAAATACTGTAAAATATATGTTTCCAATAGTTGATGTAGAAGCATTTTGCATTTTTTGAAGATCAGTATTCTCATTGAATGGATTAATTATTGGTTTTTGTACCACTTGATATGAATAAGAAAGTCTTATGCCTTTGATACTTAATGATTTGATAAAACCTCCCACGTTAGGGTTTATATTTTCGGGTATTATTTTAACACTATAAATTTTCATAGCGAACGTAAGAGAATCATCTTTATTATGGACATAAAGAATCTCTCTGTCATCTCTATTAAACCAAAATACATAAGATTCAAAGGGATCAAAGTTTATAATCTTTCGGAACATTTTAGTAAAGACCATATCCAAGCAAAAGAAACCGTCATGAAAGATACAGACAAACATTACAAGAAATATAGCTACTAAAATCACCGAAGTAAGCAAGTTTTCAGTTGTTATGAATACAGATATTATAGACAAACCAGTCAATATCAATAATGAGACAGCTTTTGTTATTGATCGCCTTGTATTAATATCCTTAAATGAAGGGTTTTCTCTCCAGATATTTAAATAATTTTTACTTTTCTCAGAATCGTCTTGGGATTTATAATATGCCTTTTTATTATTTTTTCTTTTAAATAGATCTTTAGGTCTATCCGACTGGATCATACTAATATCGCCTCCTTATAAAATATTTGAAATAGACCAAAAACAGAATTGCTCCTCCTCCAATAAGTAAGAGCGACCAATAACTTAATGAACTAGAAAATTGAGGATAGAACATCGATTTTAGCAACATGGATGTTCCAAGGACAAAAAGTAAAACGAAAACTCCTATTATTAAATATCCAACCACATTTTCAATAGATTGCTGATAACTTATGTTATCTTTAAGTTTTCCTTCAAACTTTATTTTTTTTTGCTTTTTTTTAGAGTTAAGTGAATTTTCTTGTCTTTTTAATAGGATAGCCAACTCTAAATTATGACTATTAAAGCCTTTTTGAGATTGTCTTTGAAGAGAAAGTTGCTTTTCTTTGAGTTTCTGTAATATTAACGGTTTTAATGTATCAGATCCTTTATTATGTCTTCCATTTGAGTTTGAGGAAAGATATGATTGTAGCTTATATTGTGGTATATTTACCATATCATAATCATCAAATTTTCTATAAAGGTTTGGAATATCTAGTTTTCGCAATTTATAATAAATCTTAAACATCGTTCTTATACTGTTATATGGAATGTCGTCGTGGTCTCTATCAAAAAAGGGTTCACAATCATTCATTTCTTCAATAGTTTCATCTTGAAATATAAAAACGCCCAAATTCTTCATGAAAACTTGATTTATTTTCTCCATATATTCCGCAAAAGACTCTCCAGAATCACGGTTTCTTGCCTTTAGACCCAATAGAATACCAATCATATTAAGTTGGTTGCTAGTTAATATTAAGATAGCTGAAGCTAATGAATTATAATCACCTGATTCTTTACATACCTGAATAAGGCTTTTAATTTTTAAGTCTTGAGATTCGTAGGTCATTAATTTACTCATCCTTTCTGTTTATGGTGAAATTTAAATTTTAATTCTTCTTTAGCAATGAGTCTATCCAAATCAAGTTGCTCTTGAGAATTATGAATTAGTTCTTGTACGATAGTTTCAGAGGTATTCTCTTTTTTTTCAAATTTATAAGTAGTAACAAAATAAAAAGAAGAATAGGCAAAAATTAAGGGAAACGAGATAATTGCTAAAATATTTCCTAATCCAATAGTATAAATTGTATTAAGACCTGTCTCCATATTAGTAACCATCATTGTAGGATAATAAAGATCTTTTAGATCCCAAGGAAAGATCCAGAAATAGTAGACTAACAACATAGGTAAAGCCATAATCCCGTACCCGTATAGCATCTTATTAGTTTGCGGAGTAATTTTTTCAAGATTGGTAAAAGCAACAATATACCCAGAAAAGAAAATTAGCACTACTAATATAACATTAATGATGAGTGGGAATAAAAGGACAGTGGGACGATTCAATTCATTAAAAGAATCTGATAAAGGTGAAGTCCATCCAGAAAATAGATTATAATTCCACTTCACTACCATCTCACCACTGGAAGTTATAATTTTAACTGAATACCACTCAAGAAAACACGAGAGAAATAATAACATAAGTCCTACATAACATAAATTTTTAAAGAACTTGTCAATTTGCATGTTAGTCCTCCAAAAATGAGCTATATTTATGTCTATATTCATTTTTCTCATCTGATGTATCAGAATTTTCTGATAGATGGATATCTTTTTCTTCCTCAAACAACTCCGTCTCATTTACTTTTTTCTTAAGAGCTTTTTCTTGAAGAGAATTTTGAGAATTTTGTTTTTCCACTTTTTCGATGATCTTAAATCCAGAATTCTTCCCAAGACATTCATAAGATAATTGCTCCATAAGGATTGAAGATAAACCTTCATTTATTAATTTAAGACTTGCTTCATCTAAATGTAAATCTCTTTTATGGTATGGGGTAGAGAATTCACATTTTATTTCTGAGATATTCTTAGAATAGGCTAACATGAAGAATCCAGACAGTATTCCCATAAGAAGGGCTAGACCGATATTAGCCATATTTAGCACACCTAATAATGAATATGCTTGGAATATAAATATAGCAAGGTAAACAAAATCTATTGTCATAAAAGGTATGATAATTTTCAGACGTTTATTCAATTTATTTCCTGCCTCAGAATGAAACTTTTGTAGACTATTCTTCTTAGTCTTGGATTCAAGCAGTACATATTTGGTTTCTATATAATCCAAGAACTCAGAAAGCTCTCTTACCTGTACGACATGAATATTTGAATCTTTATGATACGCAAACGGAAGGATTTTTTCGGTAAACCCCACCATATTTTGGGAAGTTATTACAGGTTCGATGAGAATTTCACATTGATTATTTCCACAATGAAAATAGAGATTTTTCTTGGTAAAGGTTCTTGCGAGTGATAAAGAACTAGTAACATTTTCATTGAAAAATTTAAACAAAGCGCCTTTTTCTGATAAATTGGTACGAATAGCTTCTTCTGTTGTATCCAACACTTCAACAAATGACATTGGTAACTTTTTAACATAGAAATCACTACTTTTGTCAAGAGCACTGTATTCAATTTTATCTTGAGATACAATTAAAGATCCTTCGAGAGGGCATATTTTTATTGGAATAATTAGAACAAGATCTGCACTCCCATTACTTTTTTTTTTATAACTCCAATCAGATATTAATTTGACAGCTAATATATCAATCTTAGAAATTAATTTGTGCAATTCCGCTGTTTTTTCTACGATATAAAATCCACTTTCTACTAATTTAGTTCGCACTCTATCTTCTAGCTGTTTAAGCTGTTCTAAGGAGATTGACTCTTTTCCCATAGATGGTTCAGGTGTAATTGTTTGTTCTTTCTCTTGCTCGAAAGCACTTTTTGTTCCAGAATTAATTGAGGTGATGTGTCGAGTAGTATTGTGAGATTCTTCAACAATAGGTTCAATCTTATTAATATTCGGTTCATGTACTTCTATTCCATTCTGAATAACTGAAGTTTCAATTTCATCCTCTTCAAATGTAGGATATTCCTCATTAACGTCTTCAAAATCAATAGTTTCTTTAATGTTATCTTCACATTCAATACTAAAGATTTCAGGCTCTATAATATCTTCTGACTCGGGAATAACTTCAGGAGAATCCATTTTTATTTGAGATGTGGTATCAATAGGAAATCCATTCAATTTTTTATTCTGAAGATGATTTTTTGCATTTTCAATTAACTTTTGAGCTTTAGGAAGCCCAATTCCCTGTAGTGATGCCAACCTCTGAGGCGTAGCATGTGCAAGTTCGCTAACACTTGATATCCCACATTGAAGCAACAATCGAGCTACATAAGGACCAACTCCTTTCACCACGGAAATCTCTTCAGGAGTAATACTTGGAGTTAATCGGGAGCTTGGTTCCTCAACATCATCTATAACGTGGGGTTCCACTTCTGCTTCACTAGAGAAATTTACATCTATTTTTTTTGGTACCAATTTTTGTTCCGTCATTAAGTATCATTGTATAATAATTTCAGAGTATTTAAAGAAAAAAGATGAGATTAAACCTTTTTATTTATAAAGAACAGATTTAAATGTTAATATAATTGTCTTAATTATGAGGACAAAAGTTATGAAGGCAGAAACTTCAAACCATGGTTTACTCCCATCCCATACCCTGGATTTTTGTCTTTTGGTAGTGTAAATTCTTACACTTCTGATTTTGCCCTCCTCCTCATAATTTTCGAACGCGTAATTGCGTCAGTGGGATGGGAGTGGATCACCTATTTGAAAATAAGAAAGTCAAAACACTATAGGTGTTTATTAGCTATATAATAAAAAATAATAATATAGAATTTACCTAAAAAACCCTCTTGTTTGCTTAACCCTCATCTTTAGGTAAGTCCCACTCTCTTTTTCTCTTTCCTTTCTTCTTTAGATTTATGTAGGTTATTCTATTTTAATAACTTTAACTGATTTTACTGAAAGTATAGATAAAAAAGAACTAAAAAAGGAAAGCCAATAATTAACAGATTTTTTCTTTATATTTATTTCATCTCATTTTATGTGTAAGATATCAGGTTTAAAGACCATGAATTCCAAAACTGAAAAAGAGAACAATACGAATACTCGGAAATTAGACGGATCACCAAAGAATTTGATAGACGAAGATAAAGAACCAGATGATTTAATAGACAAAAATATTGAGAATATTTGTGATGATAACCTTATAACTCTTGAGAGAATTCATGCCATCCTAATAAACTGTATAAATCTTTCTAAAAAACAAAAATTAGAATTTGCGGAAAGCGAACGGTATTTTATGAAATTGTACCTTAAAAGGTTAAAGGATAAATTGAAAGAATAACAATCTCTAAAGAAATTGATCCTTATTTTATAGAATTATATAAAAAAATTACTAGTCATAAAATAAAACTTAAAAAAAAGGATCAGGATAAAAAAATTAAATCGATTTAATTTTACTCCGCTGAGTTTTTTATATTTAAATTGTGAATAAACTGTACTTAAATTGTGAGTAAACAATACGTAAAATGTCCTTATTTTGTGATAAAAAAATCTACTTTTAATTATAGGAAATTTATCAAGCGAGGAAATGCAGTTAAGATAGACAATCTCAGTGGTCAACAGAAAATGAAAAATTTTAAACTGCATTTCCTCATAATATTTTTTCCCATTATAATAAAAGAAATAATCATTTTTAAAAGTTTGTTAATTTGGTAAATTTGCCTACATTTGTAAGCGATTAAGAGAATTTAATAAAAATTAGAAGAAAATAAAAAAAAGGATCAGGTTAAAAAAATTAAATTAATTCTATACATGTAATTCTGATTATTACGAACAATTACCCCTTTTTTTTGAAAAGAACGAAATAATATTTTTAATTCTGATTCTGGGATATTAAAGTTTTCTGCGAAGATCTCAAATGCAAAATAGGGAACTTCAGTATAAAGATCGACCAAATCTATTAACATTTCTTTAAATTGTGAGAGATAATTATTTTCTTCTCCAGAGTTTTCTACCTTCCTTCTCGTAGCCTTTGATGAGTTATTAATCTTATAATCTCCAAATGCAGTAAAATTTGGAGCGGTTCCCAGTTCTTTTAATGCTAACTCATGTTGTCTTATTTTTACAGTTTCTACTGCTCGAGTTATTCCATTTACAATTTCCCCACTATTTTCAATATCTGTAACTTTATGAGTTCTTCTACATCGTAAGCATTTTTTTGTTTTCTGAGTTTGTTTTACATATATAAATTGCTTGCATTTTTTACATGCAAACACTATATAAGGAGTTTCATCCCTCTTCCTTTCTGCATCTTCCATAACTTTCACTTCTTTATTTTTATTTTGATGTTTCTAGAATGCTATTAACAATAAAATACAGTTCTGCTTCATTATCAATTGTTATTACTTGAAAATTGTGGGTATTTCCTAAATCTTGAAGCCTTTTTTTATGGAGTCTTTTTTCTCCCTCAATTCCTTCTCTAAAATCTATAAAGTCAAATATAATTATCAATAATGAAAAAGTTTGCGTGAAGTCTTCAATTTGTTTTAGAACTTGATTAACTTCGATGTTCTGAGGATCATAAATTTGAATCAATACTTTATTATAAATAACAATATGAAGGTCAGAATCAACAATACCAAAACTATAATTATCTTTTTGGAGTTTTTTTCTTAGCCCAAATTTCATAGGAAGATACTTACTGAGTTTAATCGGAAAATCTTGAATAACAGGAGTGTTTAAATATGATGTGAGCTTCGATTGATGCTGACTTTTTGATGCTATTTTTGGGAGCCTTTTCTTAGAGGCTAACTCGAGCTCGTGTGGAACTTCTTTGTTAAAGCCTTCATCAAGATTATGTTCAATAGTTATTTGAGGTCTTTTATATGAATCCTTTAATTGATGCGATTCTTTTAGGTTAAAATTCATCCTTTTTAGTTTATCTAACGCAATTCTCATATATATTTCATCTCGAGTCTTTTTACTATACAGTATTATCACTTTTCCTTCCCGATGTCGAGCTGTTCTCCCTTTTCTTTGAATATATCTAATTTCTGAAGCTACAACATCATAGAAAATGACTAAATCACATTCGGCAATATCTAATCCCTCTTCTCCGACATTTGTAGAAACTAGTACATTATATTGCCCTCCCCTGAACATATCTAAGATTTCAATTTGTTGTTTTTGGGATAAGCCTTTATCATCCGGAGATTTTGTTGCTTGACCTACAAATCTCACTGGTTTTATTAGGTCTGTACTTTCCAATTTATTTACAATACTTTTTACTGAATTTCTCAGTTTTATAAATACTAATATTCGAGATAAAGGATTATTTTTTAATTCTTCTACTAGAATTTTTTCTAATACGAGATATTTGGGATGAATAAGATTCTCAGGAGAAAATTCTTCATTTTTCTTTAATTCTAAAAATATATTATGTAATCTTTGATCTGCTGCTAAAATTCTATTTGCTTTTGAGCTGTTTTTCTTCTTAGAGTCTTTGTAAAGTTTATTAAAATAATTTAATAGTATATCTAATCCTTGTTGCTCTATTAACTCAAGCATATGATATAATATGAGTGCTTGGGCATTAATAGATAATGCACTATACACTCCCGTTTTATCTCCACTATTTTGTAATAATCCTACCAACTCACTATTTAGTCTTAGTAAATCCTTTCTGATAATTTTTGTATACAGATTTTCTCCTTTTGCTTCCAAAAAATTTAACTGTGAAAGGTAATGTAGACGTTCCTCGAGAATATGGGTGACTGTTGCATAAATATCTTCCATTAATGAAGTTAGATCTACTCCAATTTTGTAAATGTCCATTGGTTTTAGGTATGTTTTTACATCTTCATCTTTCCTAGTACGAATATGGATATTTTTAATAGAGATATGTAAAATTTCACACAAAGTAGCGATCTTTTTCTTTGAAGCTCCTGGTGATGCGGTAAGTCCTAAAATAATACCATCAGGATTCGTTACTACAAACTCATCAGAAATCATCGTATAAGGATAATCACCCGACGCATGATGTGCTTCATCAAAGATGATTAACGCAGTATCTTCTAAGGTATATTTTTTATTCACCAGATCATTTCTTAATGTCTGTGGGGTATAAAATAAGATCTGATTTTTGTTGAATACCTTAATTCTTTTCTCCGGAAGAATTTTTCCTGTTAATACTGCAAATTTCTCTTCGGAGATATTTAAGAATTGTAAAAATGTTTCATAATGCTGGTTAATTAATGGTCTTGTAGGAGCAAGAATGATTATCTTACTATTCGAAGGAACAATATCTAAAATCTTACTGGTAACGAGTACTGCTATTATTGTTTTTCCAAGTCCTGTTGGTAAGACTACCAGTGAGTTTTTATCTTTACAAGCTTCTGCGATGTCTAATTGATATTTTCGTATCTCGAGCCCTTGATAATTCAATACTTGACCATTCTTAGAAAGGTCTCCTCTTGTTTCACTCATCATCTCTCACTACAATAGTATAATTATCAATGGTTAATTCTTTGATTTCTTTACTTCCTTTGTTATAGGAAAGTATTAAATCTCCTAATTCCAATCCAAGAGAGGAAGGGTAAATTAAGCCATTTTCCTTTGACTCAAAGAGGTAAGGATGCTCAGATTTCAATGATTTGAGATTAGCTAGAAGCTTTGTACCATTCCGTATAATATCAAACCCTTTCCCTCTTTTTATGAATTTAAATGTATATATTATATCATTCAAAAGCTTTATCTGTGCTGTTGAGAATACAATTTCAACCAGAATTTTCTTTTCAGTAATCAAATACACTGAATTATTTTCCTTTTTTTTCTTGAGATGATAATCCTGGAATACGTTCTGAAATATATCTTGATTTCCTAAAAGTAAAGAAATTAATTCATTAGTGTAGATGTCTGGAATGTTAAAAATTTTAACTAATTTAGTGAAATTAAGCTTTTTCTCGTAGTTATCTTTAAATTCTTTTAAAATATCGATTATCTGTTCAAAAACTTGAAGGAATTTATGAAATTGATCTCCATTTGAATTACTAAGTTTTCTTAAATCTGAAGATAACGTCATTAAAAGATAAATTAAGCAAGATAATAAAAAGAAAAAATTTGGAGAGAAAAAGTTAGGTTTTCAAGTCTTGTATTTTTTTCAATTTTCGAGATGAAAATATTGCAACTCCAGGAGTCGCAAGAAATATGATTATCAGCGGAATTGCCATTTGGATTTCCTTATCATATTTTACAGCAGTATTTGGTATATCTGGATCGTCGGGTTCTTCAGGATCCGGATCCGGATCAGGATCAGGTTCAGAGTCCTCAGGGATTTCGGAGGCACTCGTATTAAAAATTAATTCTTCAATAAGGTTAGTGATATTTGAAATACCATCATTTAAAAATACTTGAAATAAATATTTTGTGTCATTAAGAATTTCATAGTCTAAGGAAAATATGTTATATTCGGTGAAGTCTTGGCGTGAAAAATTTTTCATCTCTATAAATGTATCATTGATATAAATGTCCGTAAACGTATATCCTGATTCTAACGAATATCGAGTTCCATTACTATATAATAAAGAAGTATTTAAGGAGAAGTGCACCGTATTTACCCCCATCTGGAAAGCAAGATTATGTTCAAGGGTATAAGTCGTCTCAAAAGAAGTTATGTTGAAAATAGCTTCTTCAAGAAAATGTGTCTGATTTGAAATACCATCATTTAGAAATATTTGGAACAAATACTCAGTATCATTCATAATTGAAAAATTTAGATTAAAAAAGCTATATTCAATGAAACTTTGGTGTGAAAAACTTTTCGCTTCGATATATGTATCATTTACATAAATTTCCGTAAATGCACTTCCTGAATCCAACGAGTGTCGAGTTTTGTTACATACTATTGAAGTATTTAAGTAAAATTGTAAAGCATTTATCTCATTTTGAATAGTAAGATTATACTCAAGTGTATAAGTTGTATCAAAAGAAATGTATTGCTCGGCTCTTACCAGTGAACCTTCATATGCTCGTAAATATCCCCCAATGAGGGGATAATACACGGGGTCAAACGGTATTAAAATATCTGCTACATGATTACCGTCTGGTTGCTCTGAAAACAAATGAGCTCCCAGTTGATTGCTTTCAAATTTAAAAGTAAGGTACGTACCAAAATCATGCAATATCAAATTATCTAACGAGACTTCAATGTGATTGTAACTTCCCAAATCAACAATACTTGAATAAGAAGCTTCAATCCCAATTTTACTATTACGAGCCATCTCACATATCCAATAAAAACTTTCATATGTTATTACTTCTCTATTTGAAGTACAATAAAACTCATTGTATTGCTCTGAATAAATTTTTTGAACAAGTTGTTGAGTAAGCTCTCTATCAAATTCAATATCTATATTTAATATTTCTGAAATTTTATAACTAAAATAGACATTCTTGATATTTTCATAGTCTAAATTAGCTTCAACATAGGTGATAATCTTTTGACTATCTTTTCCATACATATTAAGTGTTTTTAGTATATAGATCATATAGTACGTATATTCCAGAATCACTTCGATATTACTAGTATAAGAGGGATCAAAATAAAGCTCTGTGGGAGTCTCAATAATATTTCTTTCAATATAGTTATATAGAGCCATAGTATCAACTCCTAAGCTTGTTATATTTCCTAGACCTAATTGATATGCAAGAAGTTCGAGGCATTTAATCGCATAATAGGAATATTCAAAACGAATATTTGAATTCAGGAAAGTTGATTGATAATAAGAGTTATAGGGCCATAATGGTGAAAAAGCGCCATAAGTATCATAATAAGAATCATTTAAAAATTGGGTGGCGACAATGTCTGAGATTAATTCATTTCCATCAATTTCAAATAGAAAATCATCTAATTTAAACATCCGGCTCAATGAATCCAGAGCATAATATGTAGACTTATGCGACCGTAGTTTATTATTATTAGAATAATATTCGATGGGATAAGAACGAAAGCCAGCCATAATATCGGTTTTTGCTAAGTATCCTATAAATGAGTTTGTAAACATCACTTGGTAATTTTCTGTAAAAGAAGTTGTAATTTGTGCATAAATTTCTTGAATATTAATATCAGCTAATTTTCCATAAAGTTCAAAAGAACGAACAATAGTATTCACAAGATTCATTGATGTATAATCTTCTGAAAGAAGGGAATATCCATTCATCTGATAATAAAACTGAGTAGCATTTCCAATCTGATTTCTCTCTTCTAAGGTTAATTGAGAGATGACTTGAGAATTTTCTAAAGATCGAATAATTTGAAATGTATCAATTAATTCATGATGGGTAATTGTTGTAGATTGATCCCAGCATCCAAACGAGTTGCGATTTGATAAAATGAAATTTATCACTTCAACACGATTTATATCAGTAAATTCTGTTATATCAGAAAGAATTAATCCTAAAGAGGTAGCAACAATATTACCATAATTCTCAATATACTCCCATGGTGCAATATGAAAATAATTTAATAGGGAATCGTATGAATTATTGAGAAATTGATGAAAATCGAGTCTATTAATAATATCTTCCATACCAAAAACCTCTAATGTTTTAATGGAGTAGAATGAACTTAATAGATTAGGCTCAAACAAGGGACTGAGCGAATCAAAATCAGGATAATAATCATTAAAAAAACCACCAGTTTGCCATGAACCCTCACCTATTTGTAAATCATTGATAAATTGTATTATATTATTCTTCTGATTTAAGTACATTAACCAGTCGCTTATCAGCAAGTCTAGAGTAATTACAGCAAAGAAAGTGTTGTCCATTGTAGATATTTTAAATATTGTAGGGAGTGTTGATTCATATGGTTGGCCAATAAACCCGCTTGTATCTGTATTATAACAACTCCATATATAATCAATAATATCTTGTGTATCTATAAGGTCTAAAGAGTCTAATAATTCCAAAGAAAGAGTCGCATAACACGTAGTTTCAAGTGTACTACTGAAAGGATAGCTCCAATCTCGAGAAACATCTATATTAAGATATCGATATGATAAAGAATCCATGAACCGATTTGAGCTTGACTCATAATGAGACAAAACAAAATTTATTATAGCCGTCTTATTAATAGTATGCAATTTTCCAAGAGTATTGAGAATATATAATGCGTAGTATGTAGCCTGTAAGGAAGACTCGTATATCTGAGAATAGTAGCTATGATTATCATAATCCTGAATTTTCGTGTCGAATATGGAATCAATAATGCCACTATTATCTACCGTAGACGTAAATAGGGTATCTAAATCATGTAGATTGCCCTTAGTATTAGATCTTGCTCTATATACAGAAAAACCTTGAGTAGGAGGGTGGAATACAAGAGTTACAACCACTATTAGCAAAATAAAATATTTTATCCTTCTTTTTTTTATCCTCATATATTTTCACATTTTATACTATAGTATTGAATACTATTTTTGCAGGAGTATTTAAACAAAAAATCAGAAACGTAAGAATACGCGACAAACTCAACACTTAATTATAAGAAAGAAAAAATAGAAAAAGAAATAAATAAATCACTAATTAAGTGAGTTGTCAAGGCGAACTACTAGGAGGGTCTTTTTCCCTATAATAACGATAAACTTGAAAACTCATTAACTCATTACAATGACTTTTGAAATGTTGAGGATCTTTAATACCTATTAAATCCTCATTGACTTGTAAAGTTATGATAAGAGGAACTTTATGTTTTCCTCTCACACCAAAGAAATAATAACTTTTATTATTATGATTATTGAAAATCTTTGTAGCATTGCCAAAAACTAACTCAACATGCTCATCTGACTCAACAACTTCCTGGACTACTTCTAATTCAGACTCCTGAACTTCTAATAAACCTAACTTAGTTATAATCATGGTTAAAATACCCGAGGATTTAACACATGTTGTAAATCCTTTTACTCTAAACCGTTTAAAAATATTTTTTTCTACTTGGGATTGGATCGTAGATGGTTGTATACCTAATTTCGAACACAACGCGCTTATACTTACGGTACCCTTGCATGTACACAAAACTGCAACTGAAGTAACTAACCCCGCAACCACATTATCAGTTGTATTTTTGATTCCTTGCCATAATCTAAATAAAATTTTTTTGGATAATAAATAGAAAGGCACTCCTAACTTGAAATGCTCTGAAATCTCAAGAATTCTCTGAAGAATATACTCCTGTCTATTACGCTCATTATATTCCGGTAAGAACTTTCTTATTTGCAAGTTAAAATCATTGAAATCCTTTTTTGAAATTTTCGAAACTTCAATCAGCTCGTATGGGTTAATAGAAACATTCCTAAGCTTAAGACAAAAATAAATTATAATTGTGACGAGTTTTTCTATGTTCCTGTATTTCGAACCGGGTCTAATTTCAGGAAAAACTTTCCTAAACTTATCTACAATAAATTCTCTATCTCCATCATATCCCATAAGATTTAAACATCCAAAAATTCTGCTGATTTCAATACGAGCTTTTTCAATTGCGGCGTCATTATTGGGAGTTATTGAATTGTACCTTTTCATCCTTTTATATTTGATAGAAAAAGGGGAGGTTATTCTCTCCCGCCATGTTCCTATCTGAGTTTTGCCTACACCCTTTGCATATTGGATGAGACCTTGATCATAAGGCCTATCGTACTGCAATTTTTGAATTTCTAATACAATTGAACAATCCCGGCACGTATATCCCTCTCTTGTCTCTGCAACATTATTAGAACCACAAATATCGCAATGTAGATGTGATATTTTAGGAGATAGTGCACTTTCTTGAAGTGTTTTATATGTTGCCAATGCTTTGATCACTATTTTTTTAATTTACCTAAAGAATATAAGGTAGGAGTTTCGATTTTAAACCTTTTCCTCAAAAATTAATTGATGAGAAGAGGGTTTCTATCCCCTAATTTTGAGGGGTGACTTTTTATGAGTGACATAGATTACTTGAAATTTTGCATTTTATCGATCACTGACAAAAGTGTTAACATAAAAAGCACTAAGCATAAGTCCTAGAATGTGATGTAAATATCCCATGATCTTCGGGTTAAAATCTGAGAAAGGATTTATTAAAAGGAGGTGGTGATTTTCATACTATATTATGTAATCACTCACGGATTGCTATATTTTTCTTTTAAATTTCAATTATTAACGACCTCTCATCGAGAGAGCGGTATTTTGAGAGTTCTGTATTAAATCTTACTATAATTATATATCTAAAGTATTTAAAGAAAAACAAAATTGTTAGTTAATTATTTTTTTTCTTTAAATTTGGGTATTTTCATATTAGTTCATGATTGAAGAACCATTTGTATTTCTGCTTATATTGGTGGTATCTTTAGTCTTATCTCATTTTTTAATGAGTGATAGAGCGGGACGTTTTCAATGGGTTGCATATCGATTGTTCTTTATCGGAGTAATAATTCATGAAATTAGTCATGCTATTATGTGTCTTATGGTTGGGATGAAGTTTGAATATATTAGGATTAGATGGCGCGATGAACGATTTGGTTTTCGAAGTCCACATGGATCAGTGAAGCCTGACAGAATTCCCACTTTCCTACAAGCTTTTGTATTAGCTTTAGCCCCTTTATATTTTAGTACATGGCTTATATTCCTGTTTACGTTTGGAGTTGTGTTTAATCCATCCTTTGAGCCCTTAGCTAGATTTTTTGCTGGAGTTGTTGTTATATCTTGTCTTTTGACCGCAGCTCCATCAACAATAGATTGGCGATATATATCAGGCGCTTTCAGAGAAAATCCATCTCATTCATGGTACCAAATCTTACTTATATCTTTATCCATATGGATTTTATGGTTTATTCTAATTTCTACTCACACGACGTTCTTTCTCGATGTCTTTTATTATCTTGCGATAGCTGGAATTTATCTTGTATTAAAATTTAGTTTAATCGGATCAAGAAAGTTATTAGCACATATCAGTACTCGAAATTATTCCAAGCCTTCAAAGGTAAAGATGCGCCCGTTTACCCATAAACATTATAAACCAAAAAAACCACCAAAGAGGTTGTAGATTTCATGAAAGGATTATGCTATATTGTACTTATAATTGGATTTTTTCTTTTTTTCCAACAGAATCCATTATATGCAGTTATTATTATTGTTATTCTCTTGGTAGTATATCTTTTGTTCAAGTCTCGTTCTTCAAACTCTTCTAGAGGAATTTTAGGATTTTTTAAAGGAAACAATTCACAACAAGATAGTAAGATAAATGACCTAATTACTCTGATGATGGTTCAACAATTGTTTTCTCGTCAAAATGATCCTGACCAAAATAATGTCATTGATCAGAAAACACAAGACAAAGATCAATATATTGATAAGATAAAAAATGAAGTGTTAGAGTTATTGGATGAAGAGTAATATGCTTCAAGAAGTTGATTTTATTAGTGGGATTAGAAAATTATTGTCTTATAATAATATCATATCAATATCTGGTGAATCTGGTACTGGTAAAACTACTCTGAGCCTTTATTTAGTGGGAAATCTCTTAACTTGGGGGAAATCTTTTATAGAATCGTGTATCTGGATTCAAGCAAGTGAACTATTTCCAAATAAAAGACTTTCACAAATGTTTGAAATTTATCTTGAAGAATTAGAATATATTCAAAATAATATTTTCATTCAACCTGCTAAGAGGTCAATACTATCTTTGGAAGAGCAAAAATCCATTATTGAGACCTTGATCAATCCTTCTACTATTCTTCCCCCTTCATTAAAATATATCGTCATCGACAATATCTCTCACCATTTACGTTATACCTTACAACATACTACTAATCGGTATAGCTTACTTGATAGGTTTTATGACGAGCAATTATTTCCACTCATTTTGTTTTGTATACGAGAGCACATTCACCTTATTTTGATACATGAAGTAACCTATAACCCTACTCTTGATAGAACTAAACCTTTCTTCTATAGTCTATACGATAGGATAGAAAAGATAGATATTGTCTTACACAAAGTATTCAACAGTGAGAAAAGAACTATGAAGATATCACACGATCAATCCCAATGGAAGTTTCAATATATATTAGCACATAATGGAATAGTTATGGTGTAGTATATTATTATTCTCCATATTTATTTAGTATTAGACCAATAGTGTAAGTTTCTTATAATCAAACTTTATAATTTTAGTTTACTCAATATTCAATACCAAAATGATGAAAATGAATAAATAAAAATTAGTTATAATATACAGTCTAGTTTTGATACCTGTTTTTTTACTACCTATTCTAAACAGACCTTGAAATTGCTCTTATCATGAGTATTGTTGGAGTGAATAAGAAGGGGGTGAAAACACAAATAGAATCTTTTAAATAGAAAGAAATCACATTCTAAGTTAAAAATCTAAAAGAATAAAAAGAATTTTAATGAAGTTTTAGTTTATATACCTGTCGCATTCTTTTTCTTTCGAATCACAACGAGTATTATAGGAACTCCCACAAAAATTCCAGTAAAGATAATAATTCCAATTGTCCATTCTTCAGGAATAAATGTCTCTACGCCTGCTGTCGTGTTGTTATCTGGTATGGTGGTATTATCTGGTATGGGATCTGGTAATGGTTCTGGATCATTTGGATTAATCCGGTCAGATAGTTTTTCCTTTTCGAGAATAGCATACATAATATTAACCACACTCACATTGCAATGTATTGTTAGGCTTACATTATACTGTCCCGATACTGCTGTTCCAAACCAGTAGCTTGTTACATCATGTGGTCCGGCAATGGATCGATTTGTATAGATAATGAAAGGAATCCCCTGAGAATCAATAATATAATGTTTGGCATGAACAGTGTTATTTAATGTTATTGAGATAGCAGATACTCTTCCAAAATAGAACTGGTAATACCAATCACTTTTTAGCGTTAAGTTATGTTTTAGCGAACTCCCATTATAAAATTTGGTAACATTATAATATATAATCTCATCCTGGTCAAAATATGGTACTTTATCATAGAGACATTTTTCTCCTTTTTCAACCGTAACGTGAATATTCAAATTAGTAGAAAGTAGTGCAGTAAACAGCATACTATAATTGCCTGCTAATGCTGTTCCATAAGGAATTTCTCGAGGATCATCTTGGATCATATTGGTTATATAGGATAATTCATATTGATCTCCTTCAGGATCCCATAGAGAAATATTCAAATCGCATGAATGAGGGGTGACCACACAAACAGAAATGTAATAATTATAATACTCATCCAAATACAAATTATTGTTGAAGAATTGATAAGGTTTATCTAATGTGAAATTGTAAACTTTATCGATTATAATAGATTCGTTTGAGCTTATTTGCAAGCCATCAATCTCCGAATCAAAACCTATTGAAGAAATGGGAGTTATAATAGACCCTAAAAGTATAACAATTAACAGAACTTGAAACTTTCCTTTTCTAATATCCATACACCTGTAATTCTTCAAATTCGGTAATTAATTCTTTAATAGTTTCACATTGATCGTACTTGATACAGCTAAAACAGGGCTGATCACTCCAGAAATATGCTTTATGGTCTTTTTTCTCTATTATTAATAGTGGGAACTTAGTTCTTGGACATAATAAAGCAGAATTGCTTATTGATCCTCTCTTTGGGAGGGCATAAGAGAGCCCACAAATTTCACACTTGGCAAACCGTTTGTAATTGTTAGTTTTAAAAGTTGAGATGGTACAATCACAATTTGGACAAATTCCAATTTCGTCTAGTTTTCTCATGGTAGATCTAAATTTGTATATTATTGTTTATATCAAAGTAGATCTCAGTTATTTAAAGAAAAAAGATTCAAGGGACTTTTTTTTGTTTATAAATATTGCATAGATTTGACTATTATAATGATATTTGATTATTTTGATGGGATTGAAGAGGCTATTGAATTTTTGATTGCACTTGGTTCCATAATCGGAATGCTAGGATTGATTGTTGGTATATTAGGGTGGTTGTTTTTAGGCCAATTTCAGAGACATAAAATGATTGGAGTAATAATTGTTTCAATAGTTTTATTAGGTGTATGCGGTCTCTATACCGGAACAAGGTATTTTCGAATTTAAGTGTAAGTTATCTACAATTATATTTAAGATTTGAATAATTCTGTCAAATTTTATCAATATGAATATTTAGTATTTGTGTTGATTACTTTCAAATGTAAATTTCCCAGCCAAGCTTCCCAATAACTTCAAAATTATCATCAATCATTTGACTTAAAACTCGTAACAGGCTTGAAATATGCCTCGATCCCTCCGAAGTGAGATACTCACTATTATAAAAGGTCTTAATAAAATGTTTAGTAATTGAACTAAAATAGTCGGGGTGTTGACTAGAAGGATCAAATAGAGCGTCATCGAAGGCCTGAGATAGAAAATCAGACTTCTGTACGCTTAGGATCCTTAAGAAACTCTGCTTCCCACTTACTTCGAACTCCAAGATCTCATCAAACCCGTAATCGATGAGGCAAATTTGCAATCCACTTGGTATTCATTAGATGAAGGGAACTCGACTACAGCTTTCTCTGGATTTAGCGGAACTATAAGCCAAAATGCGTGGAACAATGTGCCTGAAGGGGAAATTAATATCACATTTTACGCCTTAGATATTGCCGGGAATATAGGAATGAACAGTATTATTGTAATAAAAAGCATCGAGCCAGATAATGGTTCCTCTGGACCACGAATTTCAGGGTATAATGTATTCTTAATAACGGGAATAATTACGGTGATATCAATGGTTTTTGTCAGGAAGAAGAAATAGATTTTTAAATACCTTTTTTCAATGAACATCCCATTTATTGAATTCTTTCATACTAATATCGAACTTCATCCCACAATTTAAAAGTAATTCTACATCACTAAATTTCGGAGAAAATCCCAGTTATATTCTTAATAAAAGTATAAGATGGTTTAAAAAAAAGTTCAAAAAAAAGAGAGTCATCATGTTTCTTTTAGTATTATTATAAGTTTATTAAAGATTATTTTGGATAATATTAAGAAAACAGGGATATAATTCTAATAAGCTATATAAGTAAGATGAAATTTAACTATATATTATTGAAATAAATTCTTTACTATATTTCTGTGTAATTATCGAGTATTATTAAGTAATGTTGTGAATTTATAGACGGTTAGTTAAGTTGGTTTTTAAAATATACTAATTTACTTCAAAATTAGAAATTCAAACAATATTATAACCTTTTTCTTCTGAAATACATTGTTGTAAGAATTACCGCGATACCTATTATTGTGACAAACGATATAAATATTATTTTAATCGTAGAATAAAAAGTATTATATTCATATTGACCATCATAATAATAATGTACACCTACTAAATTAATTTCTATTCTCTCATCTAACCATTCCCAAATATGAGATTTTCCGTCTAAAACGTCAGAGACATTGCATAATTGTTCGTTATAAATAGAATTAGGTGTATGTCCATGTGCTTTAATTTCTACTTTTTCTGTTATAGTTCCGTTCCATAAACGGGCAGTGCCAACATCATAGAGGATATCAAAAGAAACTGGATCGTTTGAAATTGTTGGTTTTGGATTATTAAATTCATATTGAATTTCCACAGTTTTATTTTTAGGAATTGAAATATTGCATAGTATCCAATATCTAGGCAAAAGATTACCCCAAGAAATATTATCAATATAATCTTCCCATAACTGTGATTCAAGTTCATCATAATATAATATATCCGAAGGAACAGACATACCATTTACTGATACAGATAAATTATTTTCGGGATATATGCTAAAAGGTGCGGCAACTGTTAAATTTAAATCATTTTTGGGATTAAAAACCGTATAATTTCCTTCAAACGATATTCCACCTAAATATCTCAAGTCTGAAGTATCTGCATCAATTATTACATTAGCAGATATCAAGGAAAAAGAGACATTTTCTTGTGGTAATAATCCACCAGAATATTGATATATTGGAATAGCCACGGGATTTCCCACAGATATATCGAATTTAGCAAAATTGAGATTAATAATTAATGTGATAACAAAAATTAGAAATATTTTATCAGTTCTTTTCATTTTGATTCCTTACATTATATTTTTAACTTTATTTTTAAATATTGCTCTAATTTGAAGTTTATTACATAATATCTGAACTTTTAAAGGAAAAATCCAAGGAAAAAAGGAAGTATCGTGGAGAAAGCTATTGATAATAAACTGACAATATCTGGAAATCGATCTTTTTTTTTATCAATAATAATTATTAATCCAAAAATTATCATGAATAAGATTGGTATATCTACAAAAATTAAATAAATTGGAAGATTTCTAATAGAGAAATAATATTCCGTAGGCATTGTTAAGAATGTAAGACTAAACGAAATATAGCCTAAAATTAGTAAGAAATACCCTTTGAATTCAGGTTTTATTGAAGAATAAATCAAACCTAAAGCGAATATATTGATTATTAAAAGAATTATTATACCGTTAGGGCCCATATACATAATAAAAACAAACGGATTAATAAACATTAAATATGCAATGAACGAAAGATAGGGATAGTTCAACCAAATAAGAAAGCTATTTAGCCATAATAAACCGAACACTGAAATTACAAAACCTGCTATAATTCGTAGCTTTTTAATTTCTTCTTCTGTACGTTCTCTTATTCTTAAGTTGCTCACCTTTTTTTTATATTATATCTACATTGAATACATACAGATACATATGGAGCTAATTCTTTTCCACATTTCGGACAATATCTAGGCCCAACTGAACAATTAGTCATTTTGGAATTCTATTTTGATTTATCTTTTTTAAATTTAAAGATAATATTACTTCTGGATTTTTAACTATTACTGCTCCAAATAAGAAATTATTAAATATTATAAAATTCATTTAAAATTTCATAAAAAGAAGGTATAACAACTAATATTTCAAATGTGGATCTCTAAATCAAATTATAAAATTGAATTTGGATTAGTTCTATAAATGCTTGAACTTCTGGTGAAGTTCATTATTTCAAACTATAAATTTGTAAAATTAACTATTAGTAATTAAAAAACAAATGCTAGTATCAAATAAGAAATTTAAGTGAATTGAAATTTAACTAGATATCAAATTAAAAAATTTAATATGCAAGGGTTTCATATGGTAAATGGATATATTGGAAATATTCTTAGGCTAGATTTAACAAATAGAAAAACCTCAATAGAAAATCCAGATAATTTGTTCTACCGTCGATATATCGGTGGTGAAGGTTTCGTAGCTTATTATCTTCTAAAAGAAGTAAAATTACTTTCAAATGTAAATTTTTAGATTATGGTATTAGGTTAATTTAATTTCATCAAATGTTTGATAATTAACGATACTCAACCACATTTGTTTAGACTCTATCAATTCAACATTTTTTTCATCATTTAATTGGGTATAATGATTTCTTAATTCTTGAAAAACCTGCTTAAATCTCTTGAAATTAATATTAATATTTTCTTTCTTCAGCAACTCTGCAGTGTTATTAATTCCAGAAATAATAGCTACACATAATTTAGAATTACATTGGAATAATTTCTCCAAACTTTTCATTTTCACAAGTTTTCCTGAGTCAAATTCAATTGCTATTTTAAAGCTGTCCTTATATTTAGCAAAGATATCAATTCTCCCTTTTTTTAATTGATAATTTTCCTCTGCTCTTGCTTTTCGACGTGGTTTCCAAAGACAATCTATCTTATATTCCCGATATGTATGAAATCCTAATTCTTGAAAAAAGTAAACCAGACTATTCTGAATATATTTATGTCTATCTGGTTTTAATTTTGAACTAAACACTATGGTTTTAAGATTTTTAAGTAAGACTTCACTAAGACTCGCCATTTTAGAATAATATAGAAGAAAGTTAATTTAAATTTTATTAAACATTTCCATGTTGTTCTTGCTGTTAGCGATTCACTATTCAATGTAGATTAAATAAAAAGCACCACATAATATACACCAACTAATAAAGTTATAATTCCGTAAACATAATACCCAAGGATATAATGTTTACTTACAAACATCAAATGAGTAATGTACCAGGCTCCGAGACCACCAATGCTCCATAGAATAATGTCTGAAATTGCATTTAATGGACTATCAAATTTATTCTTCCATTCCAAATATAAAAGTAAGGTATTTTCAAGAACTTCCCACAGGATCGCCACTATGACACTAATTATCCAACTTATGAACATCTTCTTCGGTGCTGGTATTTTTACTGTATGTATAGAAACATTCTCGGGAGGAACATCGCGATTTTTAAGTATAAAATAAATAGTAAAAGCGAACATAAAAACTGCAATTCCGAGTAGTATATGTCCCATGCTCCAGAAATCAAACACCGCTACTGAAATTTCTTCACCAATTACATGGATTATTGGCCAGTCTATCAGAAACGCTACGAGGACCAATACTAGTTGTACAATTACCAGACACCCAATTATTATCAAAATTTGCCATCTTAATTTCATTTTAAATCAATCCGAATTTAATTTAATGAAAAGTGTTTTGGATTATAAATAAAATTAGTATATAAGTATTTAACATTTATGTCTAATTGGCTTAAATAGATTTTAATAGGATACAACTAAATATCGAAAATTTTGAAAAGTTACTCCCTAATTTAATTAGAAATATCCACAGCTTATACAAAGAGTTTGGAGATTTTAAACTTAATAAAGAAACTTATTTTATTACTTGAATGAATTTTTTAGTGATATCCACTTCCTCCTGAAGAAGTTGAATCACCAATAGCAATTCCAAAAAATTCTATCACAGAATCGGTACACCAACATCCAACCCATAAGAGTACGATACCCATAATGATCCATTTCGTATTAAGTGATCTCCCTGTAAGTACACTTATAATCCCAATCCCAAGTATTACAATCCCAAACACCAAGCATCCAGTGCCTAGAAAGTTTAGTCCTTTAGATATTACAGAGCCAATATAATATCTGAGAGTTAATCCATAAAAAGGAAAGAAGAAGAATATAAAAATTACTAATGCTAAAAGTATTCCAAGATATCTGGTTGATAATTTCTTATCATTAGCCATAATATAGTTTTTGCGCGACATTTTATCATTATCAAAATTTGAGAATTTTATTACTAGAACATCATATTTGTATATAAAGAAAAAAGCCGTATGTCAATGAAGGTGTTTTTATTTAAAAGGGGAAAGTTCCTTCACCCAATAAATATTATAAATATGAAGTGGTAGATATTCCTAGCAAGATCTCATTTTGCATAGGTTTATCGTTTATTAATAATAACTTTATATTTTCAGTCTCAATAATAATTATAACTATTCAATTATGTGTGTTTTTTAACCCTCAAATGCCCTCAGAATATTATTGCCCACGTTGTCAGTCAAGAAATGTCATTGTATATGATGATCATATCGAATGTACAGGTTGTAAATTGAATTTTTCCATTGAGGATATTGAGAAGGGTATAGATGATGAAAATATTCTTGCAGAAGAAGAGCTGCATGGCTTTGCTGATGCTTTTGATGAGGA
>JABXKB010000449.1 GCA_013375485.1 Promethearchaeota archaeon
TTTTGCTTCAATAGTTTTGGGATTTAAGTTATTTGAGAATGAATGTGATCTAATACAGTGAATTATATTTTCAATTTCTATTTGAGAAAGTTTAAAATCATTAGACTTCAAAAATTTGGAGGCTATCGCAGCAGATGATTCAGCATGATTCTTATTTTTAGATGCCATATTCTTATTACTCCTACCAATATCATGAAGTAATACGGCAATTTGAAGTACGAATAGATTTGCTCCTAATTCTTTTCCTAACTGGAGACATAAATTTAGCACACGCTCAACATGTAAGAAACCATGAATATCATCTTTTTCAGAGTTTTCAAAGACATATTTTCTGATAATTGATACTACTTCTTTTTCTAGCATAAAATTCTACCTATTTTTATTTTCCCATTTCTTAAAAGAAGCAAAGCCTTCAATTTTTGATAGTATTTGTTTTGTATTTTTATTAAAAACAATCGAAAGATAATAGGAAGAAACATCTCTTTTAAATGATTTATGCTGTATGGATTGTGAAAAACTTTCAGCTAAAATCAAAACAACACTAACAGAATCCTCATTTCTATGAATAAAAGGAATTACTGAACTCCATTTATGAAAGAATCTATATTCCTGGCTAATTTTCTCAGCTAGTTCAAAAAAAGTCATATCATTCGAGTCTTTCAAAATAGTTTGATTTATTAATTCTTGTTTTTTCGAGGAAAATGCATTTCCTTTTTTTAATTTAAATATTACACCATTATCTGATAAATTCTTCTCATATATCAAATAGAAGAATGGGATAAAACCAGGAATATATTGTTGATTCTTAGTTAAGCTAATTTGAACAAATATTCTTAAAAAAGCTCTAATTCCAAAATATATCAAATAAATAAATAGATAAAATAAAGCAAGATCCATAAATAAAGAATAATAAGGTAGAGTATAAAAAATTGTAATTAAGACTAAAAGATTAATACCAGAAAAAGCAGCTAATAATGGATTAACTGCTCTATCAGCAATAAATCGAAATTCTTTTTTGGAGATCGGATAAAAAATTGGTATTTTTGAAGCCGCAAAGAGATCTAATGAGACGTGGATACTATAACCTATAAATCCCGCGAACCAAACCTCCAAAAATAAAACATTTCTAAATAAAGAAATTACAAAACTAACTATTCCTGTAAAAATTATTCCTATTATATATGAATGAGATCCTGCTTTATGGGAAAGAAAATACATTTTTCGTATTTTTTGGAGTGGCTCTAAGAACACATCAAAATCTAGTAAAAATGTCATAACCCACATAAGGATAATGGCTTCTGGACTTAAAATAGTTAATGTGAATAAACCAGCTAATACCCCCATAAACATATGTGTAAAAATGTCCATATACAGTTTAAAAATAAGGCCGTTTATTTATACAATTCGATTAAAATTTATTTTTATAGGAAGCAATCCTATTGTCAACCTTCCACTAGTGTTTTTTGAAAGGCTTCATTCAATTTATTAATTAGTTCTTTTGGTTTTAAAATAATGGGCAAAAATTTCATTTTCTTTTCCGTATTTTTCTCTTATAATATTTTTAAATTTCCCAATATCTAAACGATTTCTCACTTTTTCTCATCAACATCCAGAATCTGGTTGTAAATCTATTACACTATTAGGATATAATATAAAATTTATATCATCTCGAAGTGGCATAAATTTTCTCAAATTACCATCTTCGTCAGCACCATAAGGCATTATCCCAACATCATTATAAATTGTATTATGTTTTGGATCCCAAAATAATTGTAAATAATTATAAATATAACCTTCAAATATTGGAAATATCGATTCATGTGGATTTTCAAAAATATATTTATC
>JABXKB010000450.1 GCA_013375485.1 Promethearchaeota archaeon
AAACCGTAATCAAATAGAACTCCAACTTGTTCTTTGATTATACTTATTAATTCGGAGGTTTCAATAATGATTATTTTTGTTTTCTCACCAGGTTCAACTAATGATCTTATATAAACGCGTACTTTATCATCCATTCCAATTGTGGTTAATGGGGGGATATATTCGATGTGTTCATCAGATATATCCTTATTTTTCAAAATATCTTCAATTATCTGCTTTCTCTCAATGGCATCAAAATACAACATCTCTCTGATGAAAAAGATTTTATCCATTTTTGAAAACCCTAACAAATCAATTTTATTTAATTCTTCCTGATCGAATAATGTAAAGATATAATCATCGATTGATTCTACATTTTCAAAAGATTCTTCAGCATCAGCGTATTGATCTATTAATGGCATAGCTTCGAGGTAATCCTCAACTAGATCGCTCGATATTCTTTTAATTGATTTAGGTTTTTGATAATATTTATCTTTTTTTATCCTCTTCGCTGGGTTGCTTTGAGATTTGACAACGGTATAGACAGTACCCGTGGATAATACAGCAACACTCCCAATAGTTAGAAAAAGAAATAAAGGTAAACTTTCTATTTGGAATAAGAAAAAAATCAAATAGATTAAAGCGAAACCAACATAAAGAGTTATGATACTTAAAACTCTATAATTTTTCTTCATGATCTTTTGATTAAAGTATTACCTAATTTTCTAATATATAATTCAAAATATAAATTCCATTGGAATAAATTTGCAAATTTTACTATTCTCCATAAGGAATTGATTTTCTAATACTCTCATATTTATCGATGTCTATCTTATATAGAACTCTTTTTTTATCTTTTTCAATTTTTATTAATTTCAATTTCTGTAATATCTCAAGATATTTTTTAACAGTGTTGTAATTTCTTTTTGTGACTGAAGCTATTTCTGTTACCTTAAATGAGTTTCCTTCTTTTTTTAGTAGGTTTATTATGTCTTGAACAATATCTTGTTTTAAATAATAATAAAACTCGTCTAAATCTGAGTTTGAATCATATTCAAATATAATTCTTTGATTCTCGATTTTTTTTGACCGTGTAAATTCAAATTTTTCTAAACAGGATAAATGCCATAATACTTGATTACTTCCAATGTTTATTGCCTTCATTATTTCGTTAACGTTTGATGGATTCTTTCGTATATAATTGTAGATTTCGTTTCTAATTGGATGCTCGATGATGTTGTTTTTCATTAATTTGGTTCCAGGGATTAGAACTCTTTTTTTAATGAGCTTTTTAATAATGATTTCAATACTATTCTTATTCAAGTTAGGGTTAGCACGTACGCGATTATTGATGAACACCACGATATCTTCTATTGAAAAGAAAGGTTTTTTTTTTAGATATTCCTTTATTAGGCTACAAACAATTGATTGAAGGTTATCCGGAGTGCTCATAAGCTCTTGATTTTGATGTGTTGAATTATCTGACTTTTATTATCAAATCTTCTCTCTATAACGACATTATCAAATTTATATATATTAATAGACATTCATTCAATTTATAAATATATTAAATTACACTTTTTGTAAGAATCGCTTGCATATTAGACAAAACTCACAAATCTTCAAAATCATTCCAATCGGTTTTTTAATATCATTTTAACGTGATATTATTAAGTCTAAAAAAAAACTTAAACCAAAAAAAATAAGGAAGCGATTAGAATGAGTTTTAACGAAGATTTTGATGAGGAATTAGAGCCAGTTAAATCTAAAACCCCATCAAGTAAAACACCCTCAACAGGCAAAAAGTTGACTTTATATTTTATGTCAACTATTGGTCCTGGTGAAAAGAAGGAAAAGTTGA